>JABIYQ010000138.1 GCA_018702715.1 Desulfobacula sp.
AAAACAATACCAGGAAACCGGCACAGCATCCGATAATCCTTCTATAAACCTTGTCACTGAAAAACGAACGCCCTTTTCCCACGGCTGTTGAAATTATGGTATACCACGTCAGGTCGGCCAGAATATGGCCGCTGAAAAAGCTTAGGATCCCTGCAAGGCCGTATTCACTTGACTGAAGGATATAACCAAGACCAATGGTTGCCCACCAGATAATAAAGTAGGGATTGGCTGCGCTCATGAGTATGCCGGTCAAAATAATATTGCCGCTTTTTTCATCGCCCGGCTCAAAAGACAGGGACAAGGTAGGTAGGGACCGAAACATCCCTGCTGCCATCCACAGCAATATGCTGCCACCAGCTATTGAAATAAAGATAAAAAACCACGCTTCTTTGAATAAAGGTGCCATGCCCATGAAGAGTGCCGCCAGCAATACCACCTCAAGGATGCCATGACCCAGAATCAGTAAAGGACCAGCCAAGACCCCCCTTTTACTGCTCTCACTGATAGCGACGGTGAGAAGCGTGCCCGGCATCATGGCCCCGGAAAGTGCAATAACAAAAGATGAGGCAAAGATAGTCATCAAAATCATTATAATATCAAGTTCCTTCTTCTAAGAATCCTTAAAAAGGACCAGAGTATCTGTCTGCTGGTTGTATTTAGTCGCTAAACCCTATTATTGTCAATGCCTTCTACTATAATAACCGTATTGGTATGGATGATAGTAACAGCAATGTTACTGATGGCCGTACGGACTTGACAAGTAACCTGTATACAACTGAGTTTTATATTTTATAATTTTTCTTAAACGAGCCATCCATCAAAACTTACTCAATTCCTTTTGAATCATTTTTTCTTTAACCTGTGTCAATCCGGAAAATAAAAAAACACCGACACCATGAAAAAAAAGACCGATCCCCCATCCCAAAAGAGGACCTGCCGTCCATATATGATCGCTTGACGTGGAAAGGTTAATGGCAATCAACATGGTATTGACTAAAAGATAAACCAACAGGTGAATAAAAAAACCGATTTTTACTTCCACTCTTTTTTTTGCTTTTTTATAATTTTTTTTATTTTCCATTTTATATCCCCTTTTAAAACTATTTTGCTATTTCATGAATAGATTTTAAAACAGACATATGCACTATGCAATTTGATTCAGATAGATGGTAAATTTCATGGGGTGAACAAGCAAAAACAGAGGATAAAGTTTGTTATAAAAATTAAAATCTTTTTATCCCACCAATAATAGTACTCATATTTTCGATGGGTATTCTAAAATCTAAAGATCCAGTAACGTCTGGAATTGGATAATTATCAATGAATCGAAAAAATTCAATTTTTTATATTACAGCATTTATTGTGGATCACAAATTCTTACCCACTATCCTTAGTTTTGTGGAGCACTACCAAAGAATTTTGATCACTGTCGGCTATCTGCTGAGCAACTTTGCCAGGGACAATTTCGAAGAGATCATCAAGACTAACAATAGCCAACTCTCCACGGTTGAGTTCCTGGCTACGCTTAGCCTGGGCCAATTGGTCCTGCTGGACCTGGTTCATCTCAGGGGTTGCTTTCTTCCTGTTATTTTTCTTGCGTTTAGCCCGTTTTTCGTGCTTGGCTTTTTTAGCTTGTTTTTTATCAGCTATTCCTGCTTTCAGGAGCTGATCTTGCAATGATCATCCCAGTGTAATGAGACATACTTGACAGAGTTTTCCGGCCCAGGTAAGATATTTATGATATCTATACACAGCCTGCGATTTTATAAAATGTGGTGTATGAATGATACGCATTAAAGATGCGGAATTATACATATTAAGTGTTTCATCTTGTGTCTTTACTATAGCTGGAAGTAAAATATAACCAAATTGTATTATTCAAATTTTGAAGAGGAGTTATCATGAACATAAAATCAAAAAAGATTCTATTGGTAAGCATCTTGATTGCTTTTGTTTCCTTAATGATTCAAGCTGGGTACACGTTCGCCGCAGGTAGTCTCCCCCCTCAAAAGATCACTGTGACACTGAAAAATCAGCATGTAAAAGAAATAGTGCCAGAAGGGAAACGAGCCATGTTCCCAAATGATAAATTCAAGCTTCGTTGGATGACAATAGGCGGCCAGCGATTCTCCAGCCCGGTGATTGAGATAGGTGAGAACATAGCGTTAACATTGGCAAATTGTGGCCGTGTATGGGTAGAACTGTATCTGGGTACAGGCAGGCCACGGCCCACCGTGGACGGAACAGTGGTACGCGTAGATCAGGGGTTACACCTTTCTTATGCAGGCATTAGGTATGTATGCAATGAGCACGGATGCACGAAGCAAATAACACGCCGACACGGGGGTGAAGAATAGACGGCATCAACATGCGATCTAATATATAGCGACAACCTGTGAAGTGTGCGGTCTTATTTGTAGTTAATTTCATAGTAGATTACTCAAACCAGATTGCATGGATGTTTGTTTTCTGGATATTTTTTTTTGGTTTCTGGGAGATTAAAATTTTATGCAGTCATTGTCCCTACTATGCCAAAGAGGGCGGTTTACTGGAATGCCATGCGAATGCCGGGTGTCCTAAACTCTGGAAATATAATCCGGCACCTATAAACAGGTGGGAGAAGTTTCAACTTGTAATAGGCTTTAGCATTCTTTTTGGTTATCCCATATATTTTTCCATAACTGGGGAGCAATACTTATGGGCAGGACTTGCTGCACTTGGAACGATTGTATTTTTTGTGATATTAGGAAGAAATACCTGTTCAAAATGCGTTAATTTTTCTTGTATTTTTAACCGGGTCCCAAAGGAAGTGGTTGATGAATATTTAAAGAAAAATGAAGTAATGAGAAAGGCGTGGGAAGAAGCAGGGTATAAAATAGGAAATGATTAATGGTCCCCCGCCTTGGGCGAAGATGGAAGTCACGAAATTGATTATTACAATTGGATGGGTTGGAGTGAGGC
>JABIYQ010000064.1 GCA_018702715.1 Desulfobacula sp.
CACCCGGCCTTGGGTCATGAGCAGTCTGTCCTTAACAATCTGTTGGGCAAGGGTGGTGTTGAGTTTCTGATTGACCTCTTGTTGATACATATCTGTGGAAAAAACGATCACACCGATAAAAAGCAGACCTACAATGGAAAAAAGCAGGGCAAGCCCTGCACCTATTTTGGAATATAGGGAGTTAAACATCGCAGGATTTCCTTTTAAGTATCACCTTTTAAGTATTCCTTTTTAAGTATCCTATTTTAAGTATCCTTGAATTTATAGCCGACGCCCCAGACAGTCAGAATAAATTCAGGTTGGGCAGGATTTTTTTCAATTTTTCCCCTTAACCTATTGATATTGGAGTTCACCGTATGTTCATACCCGTCATGCCCATACCCCCACACGGCGTCCAGAAGCTGGGACCGGTTAAACACTCTGCCCGGGTGTGTTGCAAAATAGAGGAGAAGATCAAACTCTTTTGCCGTCAGATCCACAGATTTAGTGTTTATCATCACCTTTCGTTTTTCAGGGATAATAGTCAACTCACCCATAGTTAAAACAGGGTTCTCATTGATTTTTGCAGCAGGCTTAAAGGTCTCGATCCTGCGGAAAATAGCCTTGATTCTGGCAATCAACTCCCTGATACTGAATGGTTTTGTTACATAGTCATCTGCACCGAATTCCAATCCCAGGATCCTGTCGATTTCAGAAGACTTGGACGTAAGCATTAAAATCGGTGTATGAATATGCTTACTTCTAAGCTGCTTTAAGATTTCAAGTCCATCCATTCCGGGAAGCATGATATCCAGAAGAATCAGATCATAATTTTTGGTAGCAGCCTTTTTAAATCCCGAGTCTCCATCAAATTCAAGATCAACTTTCCAGGACTGATCCGTCAGATGAAGTTTTAGGAGACCGGCAAGATCGTTATTATCTTCAATCACAAGAATATACATTGACGTTGTCTCCGGTAAAATAATGCTTACAAGATCATCTACCCATCTTTTTTATCGCAAGTCAAGTCGAAGGCATGGAGAAACAGGATGATTTCATGCTATGGAATAATAATTATCATATTAACGAGTTATATAAAGAACTGAACAAATCCTCAAAAACATGCCATAAAGCCGACGTAGTTAACATATACAGAGGCATGTTTCATGGACCATCACAGGATTATAGTCCGGCCAGTTTACCGTTCAGAAGAATCTTTTTTTTAACTCTCTTAAAATAAAATTGTTCCAATGGAGTCTGATTCGTATTATTATACAACCACAATAATTAATAATAGCTAATACATTCCATTAGAATTGACCTGTTTTCGTTCCTGAAAAGCGGATCTCCTTTTTCTGACTTATATTTCAAATTGTCCCATTGGTATCCTTCTATTTTTATGCATGTTCTTGATGGCCCTGGCATTGGTATTTGATTGATGCCTGATGCACCTATTAAAATTCTTTTTGTTAATAAAAATATTATGAGGAGTTTTTTATGGCAGCCCCAAAAAAAATCATTAATCCTGAACTCTATGATGCTGTTTTGTTTGATCTGGACGGTGTGGTAACCAGGACAGCAGATACCCATGCAAAAGCCTGGAAAAAGCTTTTTGACGAATATTTGAAGAAAAGCAGTGGTAGCCACGATTTTATACCTTTTGACTCCAAGGATGACTATATAAAATATGTGGATGGAAAACCTCGTTACAAAGGGGTTAAAGATTTTTTGACTTCCCGTAGCATTGTTATTCCCCATGGTTTGGTAAATGATGAGCCTTATGCGGAAACCATATGCGGGCTGGGCAATAGAAAAAACCAGATTTTTTCTGACCTGCTGAAAAAAGAGGGTGTTAGGGTCTATGAATCCACCATTGATCTTATTAAACAATTTAGAAAAAACGGATTAAAGACAGCCATTGTCAGCTCAAGTAAAAACTGCCTTAAAGTCCTTATGGCGGCAGATATTGAGGATCTATTTGAAACCAGGGTTGATGGAATTATATCAGAGAATCTTGGTCTTTCCGGCAAACCTGAGCCGGACATTTTTCTGGAAGCAGCCAAAAGACTGGATGCCCCTGTGAATAGATGTGTGGTGGTGGAAGATGCCTTATCCGGGGTTGAGGCCGGAAAAAAAGGGGGTTTTGGACTGATTATCGGTGTTAACCGGAAAGATCAGGCAGAACAGCTCACCCAAAAAGGCGCCCACCTGGTAGTGAATGATCTTGGTGAAATCAAGGCTGGAAGGGAAGAACAAACCAGCTGGGGACACATATACGAGGGGTTTGATCCTGGAGATGAAGGCCGGAGGGAAACTCTGTGCGCTCTGGGAAACGGATATTTTGTCACCAGGGGAGCCGCCCCCTGGGCCAGGGCAGATGAGGTGCATTATCCAGGCACCTATCTTGCCGGAGGGTATAATCGTCTCAAAACAAAGGTTGCTGGAAGAGTTATTGAAAATGAAGATCTGGTGAATATCCCCAACTGGCTTTGCCTTAATTTTCGCATTGCTGGAGAGGAATGGTTTCAAATAAAAGAGGTAAAAATTCTTTTTTACAGCCAGTCTCTGAATATAAAAAAAGGGTAATCGTTCACGGGGTTAATGAGTAGTAATTGCAGATCAGATCCATGACAGATCAGGCTCCTGTCCTTTGAAATACGAGTCCAACAGTTCAACAAGTAGTGGGAAAGAATCCAAAGACCGGATTGAACATGTTTGTTTGAACGATAATATTCGTTCGACCCAATGGTTCCCTTTTTCACTTTGTGTTCCCTTACTCCTTTTTCTCCATAGGACACCATAGCGCAACACACGTTCGGCAAGGTTGTTGGTCGGTTCGACTTCAACAATATCAAGGAATAACCAAAGAGATTCAATTTGTCTGATCAGGGAACGCGCCATTGTTCCTATTTCACATTTATGGTCCTGATGATCAAAAATCAGGCCTGTGAAACGTTGATAAAAATCTCGCCATTCATGATCACCAGGAAATACTTTTGCCCAGTGACAAAGTAGTTGAAGCTCCTTGGTTATCTGTTGACCGAATTGTTTGGTGGCGGGATCTTTTCTCTCACCAAGGGCTTTGGCTTTTCGGATCAGGTGAGCCAGACATGTTTGTCTGAGGTTGATCCATTTTTGATAAACGCCGTAATTATCGCTGACCAGGATGCCGTCCCAATCCTGAATCAGTTCCAGAAATGCTAGTTTTGATCGTTTTTTGTGAATCATGAAATATGCAACGGTATTGTTGGCCATGACCCACAACCAGTTCAGTGCACCATGCTCAAACCATGACGTTTCATCAATATAATTGATCTCGCTATTGCGGGCGATGTCGCCTATTTTTTGATATGCGGGCTTCAACGCTCTGGATGCCCGGTCAATCACTTTTTGAATGGCACCGGAAGATATTGAAAGCCCGAAAACTGACTGGCAGAATGTGCGTACCGTCGCACGACTGTTCCCCTGTATTCCGCTGACCTCAGCGATTAGTGCACTGAGTCTTGGACCATATCCAGTTTGACGTTCTTTGGGAATTTGGGCTTTTACAATGTTTCCACACTGAACACATCTACCCTGATTGAGGACAAAATGCAGAACATCCATTTCAATTTTCGGCAGTTCTATCACCTGATGCGTATAGAAAGGCTTGATGCTCCCTGGATCAAAGGAGGAACATCCGCAACTGCATATTTCAGGAAATAGTATATTTTCACAAGTCGGTTCCATTAATTTTTGTTGGTGGCCTTTGTGACCTTTTTGTCCGCCTCGTTTACGCTTACTCTTCTTTTCTTTTTTGTAAGGCTTTTTGTATGGCGGATCAGATGAAGGTGGTTTACTGGAATTTTGTGAGTTTTTATTAAGCCTGTTTTCCAGCTCTGTGACACGCTTTTTTAAATCCTCGGTTTCTTTTAATAGCTTGATTACTATATCCTCTAACTGGATAATATAGCGTCGAACCGGCTCTGGTGTCGCCTGAAAATCTTCCTCTGAAAATGGTCTTTTTAACTCCATGAAAAGGAGTCTATCATAGTTAAAATGAAAAATCTAGATTTTTTTCAATTATTTCAGCATGTTACGACTGGTCCAATTTTGGTCGTAATTTCAGCCACTTATAACAGTTTAATGACCCCGTGAACGAATACAAAAAAGGGGTGCTGAGCCGTACCATACGGTTTTGTGATAAAAAAAACAGGGAAACACTGGTTCTCCAGCACTTATTTGTCCATGGCAGACTGATGCACAGGGCCGGGCTGAAAATCATTATTACCCCTTTGAACTGGGAAGGCAGGATAGAAATTTGCTCTGCTCTGGATGGAAGAGTGACCAACCAGGGGGTTGAACGGTACAGGGACCTGGGCAGCAAGCATCTTGATCTTGTGGAAAGTAAACATATTGACGAACAAAGAATGGTTTTAAAAATGCGCACCAATGGATCATGCCTGGATATTGCCATGGGTGCAAGAACCAGAATTTTTGTCAATAATAAAACGGCTGCCATTACATCCCTTTCAGCTGACAAGTCAGGAGGATATGTTGCCAGACAGTTTATGGTTACTGTTGCCAGGGGAGAAACCATAAGCATCGAAAAACTGATCTGCATCTATACATCCTGGGATACAGGGATCTATGAATGCCTGTCAGAGGCTGAAAATACCATTGCAGATGATGTTGAAAGTTTTGATAGTTTATTAAAATCCCATGTCATTGCCTGGGAGCTTTTATGGCGCAAATTTGATGTCAGGCTGGAACTGGGCAATAGTGATCTGGAACAATATACCCAGAAAATAATTCGATTGTATATTTTTCATTTATTGCAAAGCTCTTCTGTTCATTCCCTGGACATAGATGTGGGAATGCCGGCCCGGGGCTGGCATGGGGAAGGATACAGGGGTCATATATTCTGGGATGAGATGATTATTTTTCCATTTTTAAATTATCGGACCCCCAGGATAACAAGAACCCTTCTCATGTATCGTTATCGGCGGCTTCACGAGGCAAGGCTTGCGGCAAAGACTGCCGGCTGCAAAGGGGCAATGTATCCCTGGCAGAGCGGAAGCAATGGAAGGGAGGAGACCCAGCAGATGCATCTCAACCCGGAATCAGGCCGCTGGCTTCCTGACAACACCTATCTCCAGCGCCATGTAAATAATGCCATTGTTTATAATATTGCACAATATTTTCAGATTACCCAGGATATTCAGTTTCTGTCCTTTTACGGAGGTGAAATCACCCTAGAAATTGCCCGGTTCTGGGCAAGTCTTGCAACCTATAACCCAAAGATTGACCGGTATGAAATCCTGGGGGTAATAGGGCCGGATGAATATCATGATGCCTATCCAGGAGCGGAAAAGCCAGGGTTGAACAATAATGCCTATACCAATTTAATGGTCATGTTTGTTATGGATCAGGCCCTTAACCTCCAGCATTTGATTCCTGAACAGGATTGGGAATATTTACGGAAAAAACTTGGGATAGAAGATCGAGAATTGAAAATATGGCAAAAAATGAGTCGAAGGATGAAAATTGTATTCCATGACGATGGAATTATCAGTCAGTTTGAAGGATACGAGGCATTAAAGGAATTTAACTGGGATGAATATAAAATAAAATATGGAAATATCCAACGTCTGGACAGGATACTTGAAAAGGAAGGAGACAGCGCCAATAACTATAAACTGAGCAAACAGCCGGATGTTATAATGCTTTTTTATCTTTTCAGTGCTGAAACCCTGCGAAAAATGTTTAAGCGTCTTGATTATTCCTTTGATAAGGATTCCATTGTAAAAAATATCAATTATTATCTTAACCGTACCACAAACGGATCATCCCTGGCATTGGTCATTCATTCTTGGATTGAGGCACGCCTGGAAAGGGAGGGGTCCTGGGAATTATTCAGCCAGGCTCTTGAGACGGATATGGTTTACGACCCAGCCGGAAGCACCCGGGAAGGAGTTCATCTGGCGGCCATGTCAGGATGTATTGACATCCTTCAACGGGGATATGCAGGTTTGGAAATACGCAGTAATATTCTTATCTTAAATCCTTTACTGCCCAAATCCATAAACCGTATCAGTTTTCATATTCGATACAGAAAACACTGGCTTGACCTGGAAATCACTCAAAACCATGTTAAGGTTAAAAGCCTGACCAGCAAGGCAATACCCTTCACAATTATGATCAAGGATGAAATAATCAGGTTATATCCGGGCAACATAGCAGTGGTGGATCTATAAAGGATAGTTGGGAAGCCTGGTAGAGGATAAGGGGGTGAAAATGGAACAACAGAGTCACATTATCATTGTATCCAACAGGTTGCCGCTTATTTTAAAAAAGACTGAAGATGGAAAGATAAAGGTGGGCAAAGGGGCCGGGGGACTGGTAACAGCAATGGCACCAATACTCAGGAACCGGAATGGCACCTGGATCGGCTGGCCTGGCTATGTGCAGGAAGAAGATAGTGATGATAAAATGCTGCCTGCCATGCAATCAGCAGCTGATGGATACAGTGTTAAACCGGTTATGCTCAATTCAGATGAGGTAAAAAATTATTACGAAGGTTTTTCCAATTCAATTATCTGGCCCCTTTTCCATGATTTTACCAGCAAGTGCATATTTCTGCCTGAATACTGGACATCCTATCAAAGGGTTAATAAAAAATTTGCAGCAACCACATACCAGAATGCAGATGATTTGGATTTTATCTGGGTGCATGATTATCAATTAATCCTTGTAGGATCTTATTTGCGCAAAATGCACATGAGGAATTCACTTGGTTTTTTTCTGCATATTCCTTTTCCGCCCATTGACACCTTTGCCCGGTGCCCATGGCGGTTTGAACTTGTTTCCAGCATGCTGGAATACGATATCCTGGGGTTCCACACAATCCAGGATAAACGCAATTTTATCAGGTGTGTCAGAAAAATCATCAAGGATGTACAAATTGATAAAAACGCAGAATCCAATGAAAGGGTAAGTGAATTAAGGTTGGGCAACAGAGTGGTCCGTTTCGGGGTTTTTCCCATCAGCATTGATTTTAATGAATTTTATCTTAAGGCCTGGGATAGTAAGGTTTATAAAAGAGTAAAAAAGCTGCGAAATATCTTCCCTGATACTAAAGTCATACTGGGTGTTGATCGTCTGGATTATACCAAGGGCATACCTGAAAAACTAAAAGCATTTCAAAAGTTTTTAACACTCTTTCCAATGTTCCATAAAAAGTCACATTTTATTCAGCTGGTGGTCCCAAACCGTAGGGAAATAACAGCCTATGCTGATCTGAAACTTAAGATAGAACAGCTTGTGGGAGAAATTAACGGTGTGTTTGGTACCAATGAGTGGCTCCCTGTCCAGTATATGTTTCGAACCCTGGACAGAAATGAACTTATTTCCCTGTACCGTACATGTGAGATTGCATTTATTGCACCATTAAAGGATGGTATGAATCTTGTTGCCAAGGAGTATTGTGCCTGTAATATTGATGAAAAAGGGGTTTTAATACTCAGCGAATTTGCCGGTGCTGCCCAGCAGTTGCACCAGGATGCAATTCTTGTAAATCCCCACGACATTGAGGGAATGGCCAGGGCTATTTTAAGGGCATTTAATATGCCTTCCGAAGAAAAAAACCAGCGGATGCGGAATCTGCGGGAAAATGTTAAAAATAAAGATGTTTTCTGGTGGCTCAACTCTTTTTTAAATGCTGCCATTGAAAAAGATCTGTCAAGTTTTCCCCAGGTGGATGAATATTTTCTGGTAACCCGGCCAGTGAACTCTTCAACATGAATTGACAATTGCAAATAAAAACATGCGTACCGTCTTTGATTATCTGAAAATAAATTTACCGTGCATGGAGAAATCACATTAAATAAAAATTAAATCCCATGTCTTTTTTTGCCTTGACAAAGCGAGGATTCCACATGACTATGGATTAAATTCGCATGCAAAAATATGACTCTTTAATTTTTATAGAAAAACAGGATATATTATGAAACGCTTTTTGTTAATTTTTCTGAGTTTAATCTTGTTAAGTTTTTTATCACAGGCCTTTGCCCAAGGCTGGGATGATATTGAAAAAAAAGCAAAAGGCCAAATAGTCTATTTCAATGCTTGGGGCGGGTCTCAACGAATTAATGACTATATCCAATGGGCAGGTCAGGTGGTACAAAAAAAATACGGGATTCGAGTCATCCATGTAAAAGCCACGGATATTGGTGATGTGGTTTCCCGCATCCTCGTTGAAAAAGCCGCAAAAAAATTGCAAAACGGCAGTGTGGATTTGATGTGGATCAATGGTGAAAATTTTAAGGCAATGAAGGAAAACAAACTATTGTATGGGCCTTTTTCTCAAAATTTGCCCTATTTTCATTTGGTGAATACTAAGAAAAAAACATTGAAATTTGATTTTACAGTGCCCGTTGACAACCTGGAATCACCCTGGGGAATGGCCCAGCTCGTGTTCTCCTATGATACAAACCGGGTTTCAAAACATCCCCAAAACATGTCAGACCTTTTGGTCTTTGCCAGGAAAAATTCAGGGAAATTTACCTACCCGGCCATACCCAGCTTTCATGGCACAACCTTTATTAAACAGGCACTTTCTGAATTGATCCATGATCCCAAAATATTGAGTCAAAAGGTTAGCCAATCTGATTTTGAAAAAAACACCCGGCCATTGTGGGATTTTCTGGATGAACTGCATCCTTTTTTATGGCGAAAAGGCAAGGTGTTCCCGGCAAGTGGTTCCCAGATGGTTAGTCTTTTAAATGATAATGAAATTTTTATTTCTATGAGTTTTAACCCGAATTCCGTGAGCAATGCCATTGAAAATGGTGAACTTCCCAATACCATACGAACCTATATTCATGAAGGCGGCACCATTGGAAATGCCCATTTTGTGGCCATTCCCTTTAACTCGTCAGCCAAACAGGGGGCAATGGTGTTTGCCAATTTCCTTTTAAGTCCCATGGCCCAGGCCAGAAAAGCAGATCCGACTATATGGGGAGATCCAAGCGTTCTTGATATAGGAAAACTTGCCGGTCCTGATAAGGCATTATTTGATGCTGTTCCAAAAGGGGTTGCCACCCTGACAGCGGATGAACTGGGGCAGAGTTTACCCGAACCCCATGTGTCATGGGTTCAGGCTCTTGAAAAAGAATGGCTTAAAAAATACAGCAAATAAAAGCAGATAATGATAAAAATACCTGTACAGGATAAGCGTATTATTTTCCCTGTATTTGTTATGATATTGTTTTGTACCACAATTGTGGCCGGTCTTATTGGAACAATTTTACCTTCCTTAAATTATCTTCCCGTAATAGGGCACACTCAGGTTTCATTGTCTGTCTGGTTTGATTTTTTTTCCTACCCGGGAATTCAAACTTCAATTTTTGTGACGCTTTTTTCCGGAATAACAGCTTCTTTTGTTGTTGTCAGTCTTGTCTTTTTGTTTATCAGTGTTTCCCATGGAAATGCATTATGGAAGTTTTTTGAGAAAATTCTTTCACCTGTACTCTCCATTCCCCATGCTGCGTTTGCCGTGGGGTTTGGTTTTTTAATTGCACCATCAGGATGGCTGATCCGGTTGGTTTCTCCTTTACTAACCGGCTTTAATACGCCGCCTGACTGGATTCTTCTCAATGATCCTGCCGGCATCAGCCTTACCATTGCATTGGTGATTAAAGAGTTTCCATTTTTAATTATGGTGACCATGGGTGCTATGGGTCAGCTTGATATAAAAAAAACACTTTTCGTGGCAAGGGCACTTGGGTATAAAAAAGAACAGATCTGGCTGAAAATTTTAATTCCAAGATTATATCCTCACTTAAGATTATCCATTTTTGCAGTTATTGCCTATTCCCTTTCCGTTGTGGATATGGCCATTCTTTTAGGTCCAAGCGCACCCTCCTCTCTTTCCGTACTGATTTTGAAATGGTTTAATGACCCGGATGTGAACTTTAAACTTCTGGCCTCTGCAGGGTCGTTATTTCTTTTTTTTATTGTGCTGTTAAGTATTTTTTTTGTATATCTTTTGGAAAGAGCCGCCCGTGTTTTTTTACGGCCCTGGATTACAAATGGAAACCGCAGTTCTTTTGTGACATTGTTTAAACCAATGATTTCTTTTACAGGGATTTGTATTATTATTTTTACCATTATTTCCTCGGTTATTCTTGTGATCTGGTCATTTTCGTGGCAGTGGCGTTTCCCTGATTTTCTTCCAGCAACATGGACACTAAAATTCTGGGCAAAGGGTCTTGTTTCATCTTTTGATCCAGTGATGACAACTCTTTTTACGGGAGGTGCATCTGCTTTTTTGGGACTTTTGCTAACCATCGGCTGTCTGGAATATGCTGTGAATTCCAATCAAAATCGAATTGGTCAAAATCGAATTGGTCAAAATAAGACCTTACAAAATAAGGCTAAAAATTATACAAAATATATTCATTATTTTTTATATCTTCCATTATTGGTTCCCCAGATTACATTTATGGCAGGTATTCAGCTTCTTCTGGTAATAATGAAAATGGATGGCTACTGGATTACCCTTATGGGATCACATATGTTGTTTGTCCTGCCTTATATGTTTATTGCATTAAGCGCCACATATCTTTCTTTTGACAAAAGGGTGACGGACCAGGCAATATTTTTGGGAAGATCATATACAAGGGTTTTGTTCACAATAAAATTGCCCATGTTGTTAAAACCGATACTTTTTTCTTTTGCCATCGGGTTTTCTGTGAGTGTGGCACAATATATTCCAACGATGCTTGTGGGAGCAGGAAGATTTTCAACAATTACCACAGAGGTTGTTAACATTGCCTCTGGATCAGATCGAAGGATTATGGCGGTTTATGCACTTATTCAGCAGTGTTTACCCTTGATAATGTTTGCCATGGCCATTATCATCCCCAAGATTTTGTATTACAATAGAAAAGGAATGCAGGTATAAGGAAAAGAGTATGTCGCTTGAACTTGAAAATCTCAGCATATTAAAGCAGGGGTCAGCCATATTTGATCCAGTGAATCTTGTTATTAGGCCAGGTGAGATTACCACAATTATGGGGCCAAGCGGGTGTGGAAAATCCACGCTTTTGTCTGCCGTGTCAGGAAGCCTGGACAGGGCGTTCACTCTCAAAGGGTCTATCCTTTTAAATGGCCGGAACATGGGTGATTGCCCCATGGAAAAGAGAAATATAGGTATCCTTTTCCAGGATGATCTTCTTTTCCCTCATATGAATATCGGCGGCAACCTTGCCTTTGCCATTCAAGAGAAGATATCCAGAGTTCAAAAAAGTCAAATAATTGATAAGGCCCTTAAAACAGCCGGGCTTGAAGGGTTTGAAAAAAGAGATCCTTCAAGCCTTTCAGGAGGACAGAAATCGAGGATCAGCCTTTTAAGAAGTCTTTTAGCCAAACCTTCGGCCCTGCTGTTGGATGAACCTTTTTCAACGCTGGATCAAACCCTTAAAGCAAAAATCAGGAGTTTTGTCTTTTCCCAGATAAAAAAAATGAATATCCCGGCACTCCTGGTTACCCATGACCCAAAAGATTGTCCTGAGGGCGGGATGATATTAAATCTGAACAAAGAAGAAGGATAAACCATGCTTGACCCCTGGGCCATAAAATTATTTAATTCACCTTTAAAAACCTGTGCCCATATCCTAAAAAAAAGGGATATCAAACCGGATCAGGTCACAATCGCAGGTTTTGGAATAGGCCTGCTTGCTTTTTTTACCCTCTGGATGAATTGGTATATAGTGACCTTGATTTTTATCATTTTGAACCGGATCATGGACGGCTTGGATGGGGCTCTTGCAAGAATGACAGAACAAACAGATGCCGGCGGGTTCTTGGATATCTGTTTGGATTTTATTTTCTATTCCGCTGTAGTGGCAGGATTCGCGATTTCCGATCCGCAAAATAATGCTCTTGCTGCAGTTTTTTTGCTATTTGGCTTTATGGGGACAGGAACCAGTTTTCTTGCCTTTGCCGTGATGGCGCAGAAGCATGATTTAAAGAGTGTGGCCTATCCCCATAAGGCCATGTATTATATCGGGGGGCTTACAGAAGGAACAGAAACCATTATTTTTTTTGTAATAATCTGTATATTTCCAGGACTTTTCCCTTTTTTGGGTTTTCTCTTCGCCTTTTTGTGTATTATAACAACGATAACAAGGATTTTATCAGGATATACTAGATTGAAACAAGTTGCACAAAACAAGAAAAAAATGGTATTTAAATAGTGTCCAATCCAGAAATTTTTGAAATTGACGGGTTTTGACCGGACAATCAATAAAGTATGGATAATGATAACAACCCTTAACATACAGGCAAAATATAATGAAACCCCAGGAAATAGAAGATCTGAGTTTTAAGATAATCGAACAGGAAGCAGGAGAGCACAAGTTCAGTGATGAACAATGGCCCATTGTCAGACGCATGATTCATACCTCTGCTGATTTTGAATATATGAATACAATCCGGTTTTATCCCGATGTGGTTCAAAAGGGAATTAAGGCCATTCAAAACGGCTGCCAGATATTCACAGACACCAATATGGCACGGGTGGGTATAAGGAAAAAAGAAATTCATGACTTTGGCGGCAAGGTAAGCTGTCTGATTGCAGACAAAGATGTTGTTGATAAGGCAAAAGAAACCGGGACCACAAGAGCCCTTGCCGCAGTGGATATGGCATGTGACCGTATGAAAGATGGAATTTATGTGGTGGGAAATGCCCCAACCGCCCTTTTAAGATTGATTGAGTTGATAAAACAAAAAAAAGCAAGCCCTGCTCTGGTGATAGGATTTCCCGTGGGGTTTGTAAATGCCGCAGAATCAAAAGATGCTTTGATGGCCCTTGATTTTCCCTATATAACCAATAAGGGAAGAAAAGGCGGATCAAATATTGCGGCAGCCATTGTTAATGCCCTGGCTATCATGGCAAATAACTAGGGGAGGTTAATATCAAAGGGTTTGTCATTGGTGCCACGGGAAGTGGAACAGGGAAAACCACCATCAGTCTTGCTATTTTGTCATATCTTGCTGACCTGGGGTATACGGTGGCTCCTTTTAAAGTAGGCCCGGATTTTATCGATCCCGGGCATCATGCTAAAATCGCAGGAAAAACAAGTTTTAATCTGGATTCCTGGATGCTTTCCAAAGCGTATAATACAAGGATTTTCAACGAGAATGCCAAAGGCGCAGATATTGCCGTGGTTGAAGGGGTTATGGGACTTTTTGACGGGTATGACGGCCTGTCTGAATCAGGGTCCACAGCCCAGATGGCCAAATGGCTGGATTTGCCCGTTGTTCTCATCGTCAGTGCCAAAGGAAAGGCCAGAAGTGCTGCTGCAATTGTAAAAGGTTTTGAAACCTTTGATAAAGATTTGAAAATCGCCGGGGTCATCTTTAGTAAGACCGGAAGTCTGCGCCATTATGAATATCTGAAAAAAGCTGTTGAGCAAAGCTGCACAACAAAGTGTCTCGGGTTTATGCCGAGAAATGAGTCCATTGTTATGCCGGAAAGACACCTGGGCCTTGTCACATCGGATGAGCTAAATATCAGTAAAAAGGTTCTTTTTACCCTTACCTCCATGGTCAGGGACCATATTGATATAAAGGGTTTGATCCATAGCCTGAATTCTTTTGATGCAATAGATTCAGCAGATTCACTCGGCAAAATTGAACCCCAAAAAGATGTCCATGGCCTTGAACAGGGTCCGACCATTGCTATTGCCAGAGACAAGGCGTTTTGTTTTTATTACCAGGATAATATAGACATCTTGAAAAAATTCGGGGCAAAAATCATTGAGTTTTCACCATTAAATGATGACAACCTGCCCCCGGATATTGACGGGATTTATTTTGGCGGGGGATACCCGGAAGTGTATGCCAGAGAATTGTCACAAAAAACAGAGCTTTTAAAAGAAATCAAAAACAAAAGTATTGCTGGTATGCCCATTTACGCAGAATGCGGAGGGTTCATGTTTCTTTGCAACACTCTTTGTGCAATGGACCCAATCCAAAAATACCCCATGTCCGGGTGTTTTAATTTTAATGTTCAAATGTCAAAGCGCCTTAGATCCCTTGGGTACAGGGAAATAACCTTAAAAAAAGATACCATTATTGGGAAACAAGGATATGTGTTAAGGGGGCATGAATTTCATTATTCTTCAATAGAAGCTCAAAAACCAGAAGCTCAAAATCCGGAAACTCAAAACCTGGCATATCAAAAACCCGCAACTCAAAAAATAGCAAATCAAAAAAATGATATTCCTGATGTATATAACGTGACTTCCCGGGCAGGACAGGATTTGACTTTAAAAGGATACCAGGTCAATAACACCCTGGGAAGTTATCTTCACGTTCATTTTGGCAGCAACCCTAAATGTGCCAAACATTTTGTAGATACCTGCAAAAGCTTTAAGGACAAAAATGTCATCCAAAACGCTTAAAAAAGGGTTTACCACAGGTGCCGCCGCAGCAGCAGCAGTGAAAGCCGCCCTGATTGCTTTTTTTTCCAAAAAACTCAAATCAGTAGAGATCCTGTTTTTAACCGGTGAAAAAAAACATATTGATATTAAAGCTATAAAAAAAATAGCTGACAATGAATATGAAGCCCTTGTCATCAAAGATGCAGGGGATGACCCGGACATTACCCATAAAGCTCATATAGGGGCAAGGGTAACCGTGTTAAATTCCGATGAATTGGTCATAAATATTTTCGGCGGAAAAGGAGTAGGAACAATTACAAAACCAGGCCTTGAATTGCCGGTTGGAGAACCAGCCATTAATCCCGGTCCTAGGACAATGATCCAAAATAGTGTGGCAGAGGTTTTTACCCTGTTTAATATTAATAACAAACAGGTGGATATTGAAATTTTTGTTCCAAATGGTGAAATACTTGCCAAAAAAACCCTGAACGCCCGGCTGGGGATTTTAGGGGGTATCTCTATTTTGGGTACCACGGGTATTGTCACCCCCATGTCCCACGACGCCTATATTGCCACCATTAAAGCAAGTATTTCAGTTGCAGCAGCCAAAGGCCTTTCTACACTTGTTTTTACAACGGGCAGACGAAGTGAACGATTTGCCATGGAAATCTTTAAGCCTTTTCGTGAAGAGGCTTTTATCCAGACAGGAGATTTTTTTAAGGCGTCCCTTGATATGGTGCTGTTGAACCCAAAGATTAAAAGTGTCACGTACACGGTATTTTTTGGAAAAGCTGTAAAAATGTCATTAGGGTTTGAACATACCCATGCGGCAAAGTCGGAACTGACCTTGAAAAAACTTTCCAGATGGGCCTTGGATATTACAAAAAACTATGAGCTTGAAAAAATGATTGCCAGTGCTAATACTGCCCGTCACGCATTTTCATTTATTTATCCTGACTTTCCGAAACTAATTTTTCATGTGGGCCAAAAAATTAAAGAGACAGCACAAAAATTTTCAAACCATAAACTTGAAATCCGTGTTATTATCCTTGACTTTGATGGCAAACCTGTCTTTGATTCAAACAAAAATGGAACACACGTTTATAAAGGAGAATAAATAATGGAGTTCAGTATCATTCCTATCGGGACAATTCATACACCTTTTGATGATTTGGAAGGGATGCCCATACAACCTACAGGGGCAGCGTCTGTCCAGGGAACCATTGTAATGGACAAAGAATATGAACAAGGCTTAAATGATCTGGACGGTTTTTCCCACATCATCCTTTTGTATCATTTTCACCTCTCAAAAGGGTATAATTTGATGGTAAAACCCTTTCTGGATGATCAAAAAAGAGGCCTTTTTTCTACGAGAGCCCCAAGGCGTCCAAACCCCATCGGCCTATCCATCGTCCGGCTGATTAAAAGAGAAAAAAACAGGCTGACCATTGAAGGAATCGATGTGTTGAACAAGACTCCATTAATTGATATAAAGCCCCATGTCCCTGGATTTGAAACACAACATGTGACAGCCATCGGATGGCTTGAAAAAAACCATGAAAAAGTAATTTCCGCAAACTCTGATGAGAGGTTTATTTAACCCTGCCCTGATCAGGCTATTTTAATAACTCAACCCAAAAGTTTAGCTATGAGCCTTTTTATTCTTCTGCCCGTTATTTTCTTTTCTTCAATGATACTTACTATGATCGGACTTGGAGGTGGGCTGGTTTTCTCTCCCTTTTTTGTCCTGATTGGCTTTCCAATCTCCACAGCCGTGGCTGCCTCTCTTTTTTTAAACGGGATAGCAGCACTTTCAGCTCTTATTGTCTATATACAAAAAAAAATGGTGGATTTTTCAGTATCCATCCCTTTGGTTGTGACCTCTCTTTTGGGAGCACCAATGGGGGCGCTGGTTACCCATAAGGTAGACATTAAGATTTTTTTTATCCTTCTTGCCGCTGTCCTTTTTTTGGCTGCAATGCGAATGTTATTTTCCAAAAAAACTCAAAATCGGAGCGAAGCTGTAAGTTGGCAGACCAGGGTTTTCGGTGGAGGAGCGATCGGGTTTTTCATCGGATTTATGGGAGGGCTTTTGGGAATCGGTGGCGGCGTTTTTATCGTGCCTCTGTTGATTTATTTGATCAAGGTGCCGACCAAGATTGCTGCTGCCTCTTCTATTTTCATTGTCTGCTTTTCTTCTTTTTCAGGGTTTGCCGCCCATGCTGCGACAGCATCAATTGACTGGCAATTTGTAATTCTGGCCTCAATCTGCTCTTTTGCAGGAGGACAAATCGGTTCAAGGATCATGGTGGAAAAACTCAAAGGCAGGACCATTCGAGTCCTTTTTGGCATAATCTTGTTGTTTATGTGCATAAAGATTTTACACAAGGCGTTTATATGACGGTTAAATGACAACGAAAGCCGCACCAGGAATTTTCAGATATGAATTTTTCATATTCTCTTATTGTCAAAAAATGCTTTACCTCTTTTAACATTTCTGTATGCTTGTCAGATTCAAGATAAGATTTCTTTATCAGATAATTATTTTAAATAAAAACTAAGGTGGAGAACAAGTTGCAAAATAATAATGAGTTGACAGTCAAGGCAGCCGCCTTGACAGTTTTGATATGTATTCTTTTTGGCGGCAATCCTGTTGCCATAAAATTCTGTCTGACAGGTATGGGTTCCTTTACTGCCGCGGGAGTCCGGTTTACTATTGCTGCCCTTGTCATTTTTGCCTGGGCAAAATATAAAAAAATACCGTTAAAAATCAATAGAAAACAATGGGGACAGGTCAGTATACTTGCGGCTATTTTTGTGGTTCAGCTCTCTTGTTTCTATATGGGAATGGACAAAACAACTGCTACCCACGGGGCTTTGATATCAAATGTCCTGCCTTTTATTGTTTTGATTTTGGCTCACTTTTTTATTCCAGGGGATACGATTTCCTTAAAAAAAGTAATGGGCATCACCCTTGGGTTTATTGGTGTTTTGTTCCTGTTTTTTGATGAACAGGATCTGACCGGGGAGTTGAGAAAAGGGGATTTAATTGTTCTTGTGGCTGTATTCATGTGGAGTTCAAGTGCGGTTTTTGTTAAAAGAATTATTTCCCAATACAATGTGGTTCAAATTACAATATATCCCATGGTCTTAGGCATACCCTTCTTTTTTATCGGCGGTTATTTATGGGATGATCAAATGATACGAATGATCAACCCCACTGTCGTTAAAGCCGTTTTGTATCAGTCCCTTGTAACTGCATCTTTTGGTTTTATTGCCTGGAACACCCTGCTTCAAAAATTCGGAGCCACAGCTCTGCATTCCTTTATCTTTATCATGCCCCTGGCCGGTGTTTTGTTTGGCGTGGTGCTTTTGGGAGAGGCTTTTACACCTCATTTGGCCGTCTCAATCGCATTTATTGTGGCAGGCGTGATCATTGTAAACATGAGAAGAAGAAAAAGGCCGGTATCCGTGCATTAAGCAAATCTGTAATTGAATTCATGGTTTTCATTAATCAAGGTGACATCTTTATTATATACATTGAGTTAAAACGTCTGCTGTTGAAAAGACATCAGGGCTTTGATGTTTGCCAGGGGAACAGCATTGGGGAAATCGCAACCAACGGTCAGGATGTGACCCAGGGGTTTACCCCATGCCGCCAGGCATTGGCGAGCCTCGCTACAGACTTCTTGGGCCGTACCGGTCAAAAAGGAGCCTGTTGGAGAAACATTGCCCAGAACACATACTTTCCCGCCAAGTACCCTGCGGGCCTCACCTAAATCCACCTTGGATTCAAGACTATAACAATCCGGTCGGATGATCAGAATATCTTCCAAAATCCTGGTGGTATTTCCGCAGATATGCAGGCTGGCATATTTGTTTAAAGCTCTTGTTCTGTTGGTGATTTGTGTAAGAGAGGGCAACACAAATTCACGGAATGTGGTCGGTGAAATCAGATCCCCCGAGGCCACTGGCTCAGAAATGTTCAAACCCTGAATGTTCGGGTGTACAAGTATTTGCTCGGCAAGAGTCCAGATAAGCTCAGTTGAAAAAGATATGAGTTCTTTGGCTCCTTTAGGATCAGTGATGGTATCCAGCATTAATTTTTCAGTCCCTATAATCCTGGCAGCCGTGGTAAAGGGACCCCAGAAGGTCGGCATAATCAATGTTTCCCGGCCAATGGCATCGGCTGCCAGATGGTGGGATTTGATGATTCCCTGCATGGTGGCATTGTTGGTGACTCTTTCAATGTTCAGGCTGGAAAGTTCTTTAAGGTTTGTGATGACAGTCCCGGACAGCATTGGAGAAGCCGGGGTATCATCTACAATGGGGCATCCTAAAAAATGTATCGGGTAATTGAGCAGCCCTGCACCTGTCCAGAGCAGATCCTGCCCAATAGTTTCAAATCCTTTGATAAAAATGTCGGCAAGTTGCTGTGGGCTTTTGATAATATTTGAAAAAGTCTGGCCACAGGCCGCCACATACCACTCTCCACCCGCAATCAGGGCCACGGGGAGTCGAGGGGGCATTTTTTGTTCAATCGCAAGCGTTGCGACCTTTTTGCCATTCATTGTTTCTCCTTGCCAGACTTTGAACTTTTTTGTCTGGGGTTGTTGATTTTTTTATTCAAAATATCACTATTGTCCAAAAACGGGTTTTAAATAAAAAATTGTTGTAGGAATTTTCCTTGTGGAGCATGGTTAATTATCGCCAAACAAAAAACCAACCCACAAACAAGGAGAATCCTAAAAAATGATACGACATGCAAGCCTGTTCAGTCAACTGATAGCATTTTTTAATCGTAATAAATTTAAAAATTTGGTTATGAAACATAAAACAGAATTGTTTGATGTAAATCAAGGATTTATCATTGATTAAGTCGTATGTTTACCCATATAAATGATAGCAGCAATTATAGAGAGGTGAATAAACTTGAGTCAAACTCCTGAAAAACTGATATTGGAACCCACAACCCGATGTAATTTCAAATGTGACATGTGTGTAAAACAATCCCAAGGGTGTGAGATTGTTGAGGGGGATCTTGACAAAGAGGTGTTCTCAAGATGTGAGAGCCTTTTCCCTACAGTGAAATCCGTCATTTTCACGGGTATTGGTGAGCCACTTTTAAATGATAATCTTGAGGCGTATATTTCAAGCGCAAAAGAGTTGATGCCGGAAAAAAGCATAAGAGGGTTTCAGACAAATGGGAAGTTGTTAACCCGAAAGAGAGCTATCTCTCTTTTCAAGGCAGGAATAAATAAAATCTGTATATCTGTGGATACCATTAGACCCGGCTTGTTTGATGCCGTTCGGAATGGCGGCATGCTGTCGGATATATGCCAGGCATTTGAATCAGTAAATTATGCAAGAAAGCGTTTTCCTCAAACCGATGTAAAAATCGGGATTGAGTTTGTGTTGATGAAAAAAAATATGGAAGAGCTTCCTCTTCTTGTTGAATGGGCAGGTGAAAGACAGGTGGATTTTATCATCGTCACCCATGTTGTGGCCTATGAAAAACATATTGAAAAAGAGATTGCCTTTCTGAATAATTCACATGAAGCCCTGATCTTGTTTGAAAGTTTTAAACAAAAAACCCAAATAAAAGAGATTAATTTAGCGCAATACTATCAGGCCCTTTTAAAAGTTAATAAATCCAAAAAAGATATAGAGATTTATAAAATGGTTGAAGGACTTAAAAAAGAAGCCCTGAAACAAGATCTTTATATAAATTTTCTTCACATCCTTTCTGAACAACCGGGTGAGTATGATCAAATTCATACCGTTTTTGAACGGGCTGCAACGATTGCACAAAAATTGGAAATAGACCTTGTCCTTCCTTCCATCAGGCCTAAAACCAGCCGAGAATGCTGTTTTATTGAAGAGGGTTCCATGTTTGTTTCCTGGGACGGGAATGTATCGCCTTGTTATTTTCTCTGGCATAAGTATGCTGTTATGCGCGCAGGATATGTCAAACACGTTACACCGGTTTTTTTTGGAAATGTTCTTGACACATCTTTAGAAGACATCTGGAATAAGGATGACTTTAAAAAATTTAGAACCCAAGTTAAACAATATGATTATCCAAACTGCCATGCCTGGTGTGAAACAAGGTGTGATTATGTTTTGGATGAACCTTTTTACCAGGACTGCTATATCAATGATATTCCCTGTTGTGACTGCCACTGGAACCTTGGGCTCTTAAATTGTCTGTCATAAATTCCTTATTAATTCAGACAGATATAATTTAATTTATATTATTATGAAAAAAAGGTTTGACATATCCTTTCTTTTCATGCATATTACGCCGGTCTTCTCGAGAGACGGTTTGAGTGTCCTCGGGAAGTTTTTTTTTGGTCTTTGAAAATTGGTCAGTGAGAAATTGAAAGAGCTAAGTCTTAAACAAGACTTTAAAGAGTTTAGTAAGAAAAAGGATTATAACTGGAGAGTTTGATCCTGGCTCAGAATGAACGCTGGCGGCGTGCTTAACACATGCAAGTCGAACGAGAAAGGGATTGCTTGCAATC
>JABIYQ010000344.1 GCA_018702715.1 Desulfobacula sp.
ATAAGTATTTTAAGGGAATTTAATACTTTTTTTAATACGGGTCTACCACTTTTAAAAAGCCGATTTTTATTTGTTTTTTCATCAGGCCCGTCAATACTGACATGGACATCCACGTCTTCTTTGAAAAGAGTTTTTGCCTTATCCTGAGTAATGATTGTCCCATTTGTATTCAATACCCATTCAATTCTACCCGGAATGATTCTGTTCCCATAAGAAAGTGTTTTTTTAATCACTTTCCAGTTAAAAAGAGGTTCTCCACCATAAAAGCTGAATTTAAAATTATGGTTTGAATGTGTTTCATTCAATTTTGCATAAAAATCCAGGGTTGATTTAATGACATCAAATTTCATAAGCCGGGCATTATCCGAAACTGGCTCCTTAAATACATGGCAATATTTACATTTATGATTGCATACATTGGACACGTGAAAACGAACATTGTGCAATTCATTAAAAATTTGATTTGGTATTAAATTCATGTTTGCTTGTCTCTTTTCCCGTGTGACCTTCAGGTTACGTGTGACCTTCAGGTTATATCTGTCTTGAAAACAAAAGGTATTTTTGCCCCTGGGTGCTCCTGGTAAACGCTTCAAATTCCTTGCGCAAAAGTCCATAAACAATCAAATCCCGGTATTTTCCATCCTGAAACACCATTTTTTTTAAAACAGCTTCCTTTTTAAAACCTGCATTAGATACAAGAGCATGACTCTCATGGGCGAATTCTATAATTTTTGCATGCACTTTATGCAGGTTTAATTCATTCATACAAAACAAGAGTAAAAGGAATATTGCCTCTGCCCCAAACACTTTTGACCTAAAGTTTTTTTCACCGATCATGCAATTTAGCTCACAATTTGAGTTTATCCAGTCAATCCGCCTTAACCATACCATTCCTATTGGATCCCTGTTTTTGCTTAAAACAATAAAATCAAGACGATTTTTTAAGTTCTTGTTTGTTTTTATTTCTTCTTGCACTTTATCGAGTGACAGTATGGGATATAAGCCATAAAATCGCATCAATTCCGGATCATTGCGCCATTTATATATATGGGGTAAATAATCTGATTCCAATTTTTTTAAGTTTACTGATCTCCCATTTATCAAGATTTTCTCCTTTATTTATTTTTTAAGCCTTTACCCGGTTATTTTTACTGACAAGTTGACCATACACCTGTGTATCCACATATTGCCCCTTAACAAACCTGTGTTCACGAAGCGTTCCCTCTTTTATAAATCCTAGTTTTTCCAAAACCTGCTTGATTGCGTCAAGCGGATCTGAAATATGGGTATAGATCTTTGATAAATTTTCACTGGTGAAAAGAAATTTTATTAACAGATTCAAGGATTCTGTCAAATAAAGCTGTGGATCAACACTCTTGTCATAAACTCTAGCATAGAATTCACATGTTCTGTTCTTATGGTTTTCATCCCAGTAAGAAGCAAGCCCTATGGGAGTCTGGTTACTGCTAATTATAAATATTTTCTGTGAAAAAGAATAACCGATAAAATTATCCTTTAAGTCTTCTTGTGAGGCAAATCTATATCTGCCTTTAAATAAATACATGTCTTCTTTTTCATCCCACAAAAAAAGTTGGTCCAGATCATGAGCTTCTAATTCCCTTAAGGATACTAATTTTCCATCAAGCATGAATTTCTCCCACTATAATTTTTTCAAGACTTTTTAATAACCCGATCTCTTTGTCATCCACTTGTTTTTTATAATAGAGCAGCTTCTTACCCTGGATCATGTCTTGGTTTTTGTCCAGGGTGATACCTGTTAAAATATTTTCCAGTGAATTAGTGTTATAAAATCTCATAAAAAGTATTTTTAAAGTTTTTATTTTGAATGCTGAGCATAATTGAAAATTTTCTATTACGAATAGTTCGGGATAAATATCCGGGCCTGTAAATTCCTTAAAAAATCCTTTATATGCATTTTGTTGGAAACAATCCCATTGAAGCAAATAAATATTATCCTGTTTAACCATTTGATCCATCAAGATAAATAAAGTTATATCTTCGAACTGGTTTTTGAAGTTAGTTTTTCTCTGTTCTAAAATTGCTTCATACAGTACTATTGCCATAGACTGATGGCTGATTGAACTTTTTTTGGCCTGTTTTAATGCAAACCTGAACAGGTCTTCTGAATAAGGGAATGTACTCAGGGCAGCTTTGGTTTTATAGATATCAATTTTATAATTCTGCTTAAGGGCCAACAATAATTTGCTTAAGTGGTTAAAAATATGAACTGAGTCTGATCTACGGATTTTTTCTACAATTGCATCATATTCTTTGCAATTGCTGAACATTTTGATCTGGTTTTTAAAGTATGGATGTTTTTTACGCAGCCCATCGGTTCCAAAGAGATAATTTGCCCGTGTATCTGTAAAATCATGAATGTGTTCTTCAGCTTTGTTGATCAGTAAATATTCAAATTGTTCATAAATTTTTGTCCCTTTAATGGGAGATAAAAAACAAAACACAATGTCTGCATTTAAACCCACACACTTACAGGCCTGTTCAAAAGTCTCTTCAATTTCCTCAAGGGTCTCTGTGGGAAACCCGAACATAAAGTTGACTGCAATGCCGATATTATTGTGGATCAATTTTTTAATATTTTTAATAGTGTTTTCATAGTTTATATCTTTGTTGATCAATTTTCTTATCCGCAAAGACCCGCTTTCAGGGCCACAGTCTATGTAATTACATCCGCTTTGTTTCAGGATTTCAATAAACTCATCATCCAGTTGATCTATCCTGGAACTACAGTTCCAGGATATTTTCAAATTGCATTTTTCAAACGCGTTTAATAATTGTTTAATGTAGTGTTTACTGGTTAAAAAATTGTCGTGGGAGTGAAAATCAAAGTGGGATATCTTTTTATAGAGACTGCAATAATACTGGATCTCTTCAGCTATTCGTTCAGGGTCTTTAACTCTGAACTGGTTTCCCCAAAAAGTCGTGGTAGAGCAAAAGGTACATTTGTATGGACATCCGCGCCCTGTTTCACAATTGATGGATTGAAGTGAAGCAGGCTGAATATCATACAGATCAAAACAAAGATAAGGCAGCGCGTTAATGTCCACACATTTTGCAGGTTTATTGGCTAAAATGTGTGATCCATTTCTGTATACAAGACTTGGGACACTACCAATAGAGATTTTTCCATTCAAATAATCAATTAATTTTTCCAGAGCGATTTCGCCTTCACCAATAATGCAATAATCAATAAAGATAAAATTATCCATTAATTCTGAATAATTGTAAAAAATACCGGGTCCGCCTAAAATAATTTTAACATTTTTATTTTTCTTTTTAATGGCCTTTGAAAGAACCACGGTATTTAAAAGTGATGTATCAAGACAGCTCAGGCCAACTATATCAGGCACTTCATCTAAAATATAATTTACATATTCACGCAAATAGTTTTTGTCTGAAATCTTTATCAAATCTGTTTGGCTTAAGGATTTTTTCCCTAAATGACCAAATATGCTTTTAATTTTAACATCTGCGCTGTTCTTGATATATGATCCAAGAGCCAATACCCCAGTATCAAATGAATATCGGGGATTAAAAAATCTGCATACAAAAGGATTGGTTAATTTGGGAACTAATACTATCTTTAATTTATTATCATTAGTTTGCAATATATCAATTTTTTTATGCATGGGCTATATTCTTTCAGGCTCAAGAACTGTTGCCAGTGCATCAACAATGTTGGTCACAGTATTGAATTCCATCAGCATATCCTCATCGATTTCAATATTGAAATTATTTTCAATGGCCATCACAATATTGATAAAATCCAGAGAATCAGCACCTAAGTCCTCCTGAATTGATGTGTCATCTTTGATAGATCCTTGTGGCACATCAAGTTCTTTTGCGATTATTTTAATAATTGTTTTTTTTAAGTTTTCCATTTTTCATCACTAAAACTGCATTACTGCCACCAAATCCAAATGAATTCGATATGGCATGGGTTATTGTTTTTACTCTGGCTTTTCCAGGAACATAATCAAGATCAAATTCAGGATCAGGGTTTTGATAGCTTGAGGTTGGATGAATAACATCATTTTCTACACTCAAGGCAGTAGCTACAATCTCCATGGCGGTGAAGCACCCATTGCATGACTCCCAACCGATTTTTTGAAGTGAACCATTCCTCAAACAATTATAAATTGTGTCAATACCCTAACAATTCCAAATTAAGAGTTGCTAATACGTCTACAGTTCATTCGCAAAAGGTAATATGATGTCCATTCCAGTGACTGTGATCAGGATTTAGTAGTTCAGCAGAGTTCCTTAGGAATTCATGATTTTCCGAGTGTGGTTTAATTATTATCGCAAAAAAAAGATGTCGTCAATTAGGGTAAACCCTTAATTTTGACGAAAAACAATGTTTTTTTTAGTAAGTTTTAATTTTTTATTAATATCGTGATTTACTAACGTGAAAATTATTCGCTCAACCTGAAAAATTTAGAATAAGCTTTTTTTGTAGAAAAAAAGTAATAAATTATCACGAAATATAAAAATTTATTTCATTTTTTTTCAAAACTCAGGGTTTACCCTAATTGAATTTCTCAATCTTTATATATATAGTCCTATCCATTGTATTGAATCTCTTCTCTCTAATTCAAATTTTTCTGCGTAGATTTCTAATTTTATATAATTTTGTATCGCCTAAGAAAGATCTTGGGAATCAGGGGGCCTTTTTAAGCAAATTTAATTAAGGAGGGGAAAATGAAAAAAATTAACAGATTTTCTATTGTATTATTGATTAGTTTATTATTTTTAAGTTTTTGCCAGCCAATGATGGCGAGCAGTGGAAAAATAAATATTAACACAGGAACAAAAAAAGAACTTATAACATTTAAACATGTTGGTGATAAAATTGCTGACAGAATCATAGAATATCGAAAAGCCCATCCATTTGAGAAGCCTGAAGATATTATGAAAGTAAAAGGAATTGGGCAAAAGGTTTTTGATGCCAACAAGCAATTGATAACTGTTAAAGATGAATAAAAATCAAGACTCAGTGAGAATCCCCCTGATTCTCAATCTTTAATAAAATCATTAAAAAGCAGTTGCTTGATATAGGGTATTTTAGTATTATTATCTGAACCATGCTGTAATGCACAGCATGGTTTTTTTATGGTCATGGATTTTAATAAGGAGAAACGGGCTTTGGAAGTCTTTAAAATATATTCAAGAAAATCGTTTGGTATTATTACCCTGTTTGTGTTGTTGCCCAGTATGGGTATAAATGCTGGACTTTATTTTGGCATTGACCGGCTGTCTGAATATCTTTCGAAAGATGTTGGAAATGAAATGGGAGGTAAAACCATATCCTGGGGACTGAATCATTTAGAATTGATATCCCAAAATTTTTATATCTGGGTTTTGCCAGCAGTAACAGGGGCTTTTTTATTGTGCGGGTGGTTGTTATGGATTGTTTTAAAATTTTCAATGGGAAAAACGCTTGTTCAGGTTCATGATAAAACTAAGAGTGCATCATCTAAAGGAAAATCCAAAAAAGATTTTGTGGATCAAAAAATAGAACAGGACCGGAAAAGGCGTTTGTTCCTGCATAGTTTATCTATACTGCAGCGGGATGGCAGGCTTTTAGATTTTTTTGATGAAGATTTGAGTCTTTATAATGATGAACAAATTGGAGCTACAGTTCGAAGCATCCAGGAAGACTGCAAAAAGACCATAAAAAAATATATTGATGTAAAACCAGTGCTGGATGCTGAAGAAGGTGAAACGATAAAGATTGAACCCGGTTTTGATATTGATGCTATAAAGCTTGTTGGCAATGTTTCAGGAGAGCCACCCTTTGAGGGTGTTTTGAAACATCGGGGATGGAAAGCCGGGAAAAAAGAAATTCCTAAATTGTCCGACATCCAGGATTCAGGGATTATCATTCCTGCAGAAGTTGAAATACAAAATTGAGTGTGATCATGGGTAGGTCGCCCGCATAGTTGCGATTTCTGATAGTAACGCAACTATGCAAGCCTGACCCCATCTGCCAGATCAATAAAGCCAACTATGCAGGCCTGACCCCGTATGAACTGACCCCGTATGAAATTAAGGAGAACCATTGGATTTTCAAGATAAACAATATGTTATTGGAATCGATCTGGGAACAACAAATTCTGCTGTTTCCTATGTGGATGTCGCAGCTTTAAAAGATGACAAATCAACGGGGAAAAAACAGGTTGAAAAAAAGAGCCGGGTTAAAGTCTTTAATGTCCCCCAGCTAACAGGGCATGGAGAGTTTACAAAGATTTCGGTCTTGCCTTCGTTTTTATATATTCCAGGTAAATATGATATTTCAAAAGAAGGATTGAAACACCCGTGGAAAAAAAGACAGGATCTTTTTGCCGGTGGTTTTGCACGGGATCATGGGTCTAAAATACCTTCCAGGCTTGTGTCTTCGGCAAAAAGCTGGCTGTGCAATGATCAGGCTGACAGACGGGCTAAAATACTGCCCTGGGGATCTGAAGGTTTTGAAAAAGTATCCCCTGTCACAGCCACATCAGAATATCTTCTTCATATCAGAAATGCGTGGAATCATTTTGTAAAAGATGAGGATAAATTTCTTGAAAATCAATTTGTGGTGATCACAGTTCCGGCATCCTTTAATGAAGCGGCAAGGGACTTAACCATGGAGGCTGTTAAAAAAGCAGGATTCTCCTCTTCTATCGTCCTTCTTGAAGAACCTTTGGCAGCATTTTACAGCTGGTTGATTAATCATGAAGACGATTGGCAACAACATGTAAAATCGGATGATCTGATACTGGTGTGTGATGTTGGCGGGGGTACGACTGATTTTAGTTTAATTGTTCTTAAAGCGTCAGACGGAACGCCCCGATTTGAAAGAATTGCTGTGGGAGATCATTTAATCCTTGGCGGGGACAATATTGATCTGGCTTTGGCAAAAAAAGTCGCCTCAAAGTTTAAGGCAGGAACTCAATTAACTTCGGATAAATGGAAGACTTTGTGCCACCGTTGCAGGGAAGCAAAAGAAAAAATACTGGATAATAAAGAACCCTCTGTCAGGATAACTATTAAAGGTGAAGGCCGGTCTTTGATAGCCGGCACCCTTGCTGCAGATTTAACAAAGCAGGATGTTGAATCCATACTGCTGGATAACTTCTACCCATATGTTGAATCCATGGAGAGCTTGGCGATAGACAAAGGCAAAGAGATCACGGATTTTGGTCTTCCCTTTGAACGAGAGTCTGCTGTTACCCGGCATATTATCAGGTTTCTGGAACATCATAGAGAAAATGTCCAAAAAAATCTTTCAAAAGACCCCATGCCTGATTTTATTTTATTTAATGGTGGAACGCTTAAACCCGTTATTGCCCGGGAAAGAATACGCAAAGCCATTGGAAAGTGGTTTGGGTCAAGCGATTCTGAATTACCCCAAATTCTCGAAAACCTGGATCCTGAACTGGCTGTCGGACTTGGCGCCTCATATTATGGCCTTGTAAAACAGGGACAAGGAGTTCGAGTGGGCAGCGGCAGTCCCCGAAGCTATTATATAGGCGTTTCTATTAAAGAAGAAAAAACTTTAAAAGCCGTATGTGTGGTGGAAAGAGGTTTGGATGAAGGCACAGTCATTGACCTTGCCCAGATGAAATATGAAGTTAGAACAAATGAACCGGTCAGCTTTGATATCTATCATTCAAGTTATCGATCAGGCGATACTGCAGGCAGTGTAGTTAACATTGATGATTCTTTTTCTTCAATGGCCCCGATCCAGACCATTATTCGGTTCGGGAAAAGTGGCCAAAGTAAAATTATTCCCGTGACAATCGGGGCGGAATATACGGAAATGGGAACACTTTCCATGTATTGCAATTCTGGGGTAAGTGACCATAAATGGAAATTGCAGTTCCAGTTGAGAGATCAGCAAACACAGATCGGGTGCAAAGAAACAGAAGTTTATGATGATCAACTTATAACAGATGCCTGCCACAGGGTACATAGCTTGTTTACAGATGAATCTGACGAGGATGATGCCCTTAAAAGCATTGTTAAACGCATAGAAGAGATAATGGCACAGAAAAAATTAAACTGGCCTTTATCCTTTTTGCGCAGCATTGCAGACAAATTGATAGAACTTGAAGCCACAAGAACATATTCTGCTGCCCATGAGGCAAGATGGCTCAACCTTACAGGTTTCTGTATGCGCCCTGGATTTGGAGATGCTTTTGATAAAGAGCGTACAAAAAAAATATGGAAGATTTATCTTAGCGGTTTAAAGTTTGAAAAAATAATCCAAAACAGGCTTGAATGGCTGGTCTTTATTAGAAGAGTAGCTGCAGGATTAGGGGCAGGTCAGCAGCGCCTATTGTTTCAGGATATGTCTCCCATATTAATAAAGGGTAAAAATATCCGTAGTAAAATTTCTCCCCAGGAGCAGGTTGAATTATGGATGGCATTGGGAAATATGGAACGACTTCTGGTCAAGGACAAGGTGGTGCTGGCAAAATCTCTTATCGTTCTTCTCAAGCCCGGGAGAAAACAGGACAATATGTTCTGGACACTTTCTCGGTTTGGTGCAAGACAATTATTATATGGATCAGTTGACAGGGTGGTGCCGGCTAAACAGGCCATAAAGTGGATTAATCAGGTAATGAAAAAGAAATGGCAGAACAATGACCCGGTGGATGCCATGGTTGCTCAGATCGCAAGGAAGACAGGAGATAGGACAAGGGATATGGAGCCGGATGACATCATAAAAATTACGCAATGGCTTGAACTAAGAAATGCAAAAGGATCTATTATCAGAATGATTAATGAAAAAGTGAATATGGCAATAAAAGAAAAAAATGTGCAGTTTGGAGAAAAACTGCCTCCGGGAATAGTTTTAAGATAATGAAAAATTTTTATTTAAATAAATGAAAAAGTAGTTGACAAAAATATAAAATTCAGATATCTTTGCTGGGTTCTCTGCAAGAAAAGAACATGAGTTTTTTGGTCTTTGAAAATTGGTCAGTGAGAAATTTTAAGAGCTAAGTCTTAAACAAGACTTTAAAGAGTTTAGTAAGAAAAAGGATTATAACTGGAGAGTTTGATCCTGGCTCAGAATGAACGCTGGCGGCGTGCTTAACACATGCAAGTCGAACGAGAAAGGGATTGCTTGCAATC
>JABIYQ010000062.1 GCA_018702715.1 Desulfobacula sp.
CTGGCTTTCCCACCAAGAGACCCGTTCCCGATTTTCATAAAATCAGTATCTGAATCAAATTTTTCAGAATCAAAATCAATAATCTGGCCCTGTCTTGAGCCTTTGCGCCGGGCATGAATACTATCAATTAAAAATTTTTTCATTTCCTGGGGATCTGGAAAATCACTTATTTTATAGGGTTTGAGACTGAGTGCAAAATCAATTTCACTTCTGGCCATAAACCATCTTGAAAAATCATTATTTTTTGCGTGATAAACAATTGACTCATCGGGTATTTCAGACAAAAGTTTTTCAATGGCTCTTAGGTCACTGGCCCTGGCAATTTCCTCACCATCCGGCATCCGAAACACAAAGGCTCCAAATCCCAGATAGGATACAAAAAAACTTTTAATCCGGTCATTTAAATTACTTGAATTTTTATTGATAAAAACAGCGGGAATATCGACCACTTTTTCTTCGTTATGATCCTCTGTACTAAGAATCAGAACCGGCAAATCTGGAATTTCATTTTTAATTTTTTTTAAAAGTTTGTACCCTGCAAGCTCATCCACTATCCCATTTTTAGGATACCGCATGTCTGAAAAAACAGATAATAAAAAGGGTTTATATTTTTCATAGAGAGCCATGGCCTCTTCATAGTTGTGGGCAACCAATACTTTAGGGCGGCCCCTCATTGTTAACAATCTGTGTTCTTCATTAATGGATTCATCAATAACAGACTGTGTCTGCATCACGATCTGTTTGTACAGCACCGGTAAAAAAGATGAATAATGATAGGGTGAATCCTCCACTAAAATGACCACCCTGACATTGGCATTCTCCGTATCAAAGGCAACATTCATTTCATCTTCAAAATTTTTAATAATGGCAAGCAATAGGTCTGCATTCCCGCCCCAAATGTATGTTCTGTCAATGGCTTTAGATTTATCCAAACAAATATATTGATCAATATCGCAGGTATTATGAAGCAGCATAAAAAAGGGCAGATCAGCATATTTCTGTTTTACCTTTTCACCAAAGGAATATACGTCCATTTCATCCAGGCTCGGCATGGCAAGGATTAAATCAAAATTTTTCTCTTCAAGTCTTTTAAATGCCTCTGATGCTGACGAAACCCATGTAAGTCTTGGGGGTTTTGACAGATTAAGCCCTTTGTATTCATTTATGATTCTTGTTGAAAGACGGCCTTCCTCCTCCATGATAAAAGCATCATAGGGGCAGGATACCAAAAGGATGTCACCCACTTTATTGGCCATTAATTCATGATACAATTTAAGAGAACTTGCTCTGGTCGATTTAAGGGGAGTATCCATTTGTTTAACCCTTTGTTAAAATGTGATATTTTTTTAACCCAAGATTTTTCATCTAAAGTATATTAAAAACAACACAATAATGCAATGGGAGAGAACCCTTGAAAAGAACCACTGCTACGAACACAAGACCAAGCTCTATAATGCCGGGTCCTGTTCATTTAGTTTGTTATTATGATTTTACACTTTAAAGGATAACCTATTCATTTTTGTTAAGTTAGGTCTTTGAATACAAATTTTAGATTTAAAAATATGCGAAAAAAACAAAGACTATTGCCAATTATTCTTTTGATTCATCCTCTTTTTTCATCTCAATATACCACTCTTCATCGCCATATAATTTGTCACTGCAATCCGGACACATGCCGTGGCTGAATTCAGCTTTTGAATGCTCTCCAATATATGTCTCAATCTTATTCCAATAGCCTTTATCATCGCGTATTTGTTTGCAATGGGAACAAATAGGTAAAATTCCCTGAAGAGTTTTTACCTCATCAAGTGCTTTTTTAAGATCCACAATTAAACTTTCCCTTTTCTTTTGGGCCCGTTCTCCTTCGGTAATATCTCTAAAGCTCCACACCCTGCCTATAATTTGCTCATCAAGTTTTTGGGGCTGGGAATAACGCTCCACAATTCGCCCGTCCTTGAACTCTAAAGTGTCAAAACTTTCTGCTTCAAGGTCAGCGTATAGTTCTTTCACTTTTTTTATAAAACTATCCGGGCTTTTTAATTGATCCAAAACATAAGCCAGCGCTTTGTCATCATCGCGGGATTCTATAATATCGACTGGGATTTTCCACATTTTGGCAAAAAGCTCATTTGAGGCGGAGGTTTTACCATCCCTGTTCACCACCAGGATTGCATCAGTGGTGGATTCAAGTGTTGCCTGGAGTCTGGACAGGGATAATTTTTGTTCTTTTTCAGCTTTCTTTCTTTGAACAATTTCAGTATTTGCCTTTCTAAAAAGGGAAAAAACAATGAGTCCAAAACACACAAATAATAGTAAACCACTCATACCCACTGTCTTGCTTAAGGGGTTTGTTATTTTTTTTATAAGTTTATTGCGTCTATGCAAAATAGTTAAATGCCAGCCAGGATACATGGTAAGCTTTTGTTGATGAATTCGATATTTATTACCAAGGTCATCCACGGCATTTTCTTCATCAAAAATTTTCATGCCGGTCCATTTCCAGGGACCTGTTCCAAATTGTTTTGTTTTGGTAAGTTCCAAGACCGTTTCTGAAGAAGCCTTCCATAAAAAATTATAAAGCCAGTCCTTACGACTTGAAACAAAGATAACCCCATGGGGATCAGTCATTAATGCAATCCCATCGAAATTTTTATCGAACTGCTTTTCAATCATTTCAATGGATGCCTTAATTACGACAACCCCCAGAGGCTTATCTTTATTCTTTCCATAAACGGGATGACTAAAGTAAATGCCGCGTTTTTTAGATGTAACCCCCAAAGCCATGTAGACCGATGGCCTGCCTTGCATAGCCTCTTTAAAATAAGGGCGAAAGCCATAATTTTTTCCCACAAAGCTTGTAGCAGTGTCACGGTTGGTAGAAGCTATTGTTTTCCCGGAACTGTCGATTAAATAGCAGACACTCACCTTTATATCATCCCGAAAAGAGTCTAAAATTATATTGACCTCAGAAAGAGCAATCACGCCGCCACTCATAAGAGATTGTTTTATTGGTTTCAGGTTACTTAAAAATTTTATGGATTTAAGGGACCATGTCTTATAGGAGTCGATTTCATTTCTCAGATCATCAACCTGTTCTTCAGTTTTTTGGTGCACTGTTTCAAATAAAGATTTTTTTGCGGCTGAATAGTAAAGATATCCTCCAACACCAACGGACAGAATAGCCATTAGGGACACTATTAAAAACAAGGTGCGAAGATCAAGGTTAACTTTTTTCATAATCTTTTTTTATATTTTCAGTCAGTTGCGTATCAAGTTCATGGATAATATACACTATGTTACAAAACAATACAAGGAGAGTTTGGGTAAAAAAACTCCACTTTATTGGATAAATATATTGATAAAAAATCGCCCCCCTTACATCTTAAAGATCTATTACCTGATCATTTTCTGGGGCTGCCCATTCGTGCAGTATATCTTCAAGATAATTTTTCAGGTCTTTTTGCCTGACATCTGAGGGGATAAAGATATCTTGGGCGATGCGTTTTTTCCCTTCGTCGCCAAGAAAAAAAACTTCCCATTTTTCATTGGACCTTACAACTTCAATTTTTCTGCCATAAGCATTAAATTTCATATTTTCCCATATATATCAGTTTGACAGCATCATTTACTTTTTATTTTTTATCATAAAACAAGAATGTGTCAAATGATTCTCAGCGCCTATGCAAAAATATGGAAATACAAATTAATAGAACAGCCAATACAGTCCTCATGGCGAGGCCCAGAGATTTTGGATGTAATATTGAAACTGGGTTTGACAATGAATTCCAGATAAAGCCGACATTAGGACCTGTGGAATTAAAAAAATATGCTGTTATCTGTCTTGAATGTATACGGGATAAAAAACAGCGGAAGTGCCCGATGTATGATGGCGGAAATATTTTCCTCCAAAGAAAAAAAACCTGACTAATCCAGGCCCATCTGTTTTTCTACTTTGGCAATCTCTTTTAAAAGACTTTCTTTTTCTTCCTGGGTTAACCCTTGGGAAGCAAGCCTTTTCTGCAATCCCAAAAGGATCATCTCTTCTCTATATTCATTGCAGGTGTATTGTCCACCTGTATTGGACTTTTCCATATTTTATCAAGCGCCTCATCGAAAACTGACAATTTCATCGATCACGCACTATCTATTCTCCTATTGAGTTTACCCTAACGTTGCATAAAAATTTTCACCCTTTTGGCTTTTGCAACATTTGGGTTTAATACAATTCATATTTTACAAGTTTACCATCAAGACCGCCAATTTTCAATGGACGTTTCCAGGATGGTGACAAGGGAACTTTTTTTATATATTTAGGATCGCCAAAATAGACAAAAGCTTTTGATTTACTGCATTTAGTTTTTAAAAAATGACCAAAATCATGATAAAATTTATTTAAATTTTGATCTTTCCCCATTCTGATACCATAGGGAGGATTGGTAATGATCATACTGTTTTCTATGGATTCAATATCTTGAAAGTCTTTTTGTTCAATAGCAATTTCATTGCCGAAATGAAGCCCCATGATATTTGTTTTAACAGCATTAATAGAATGTTGGGACACATCGCTTCCCGCCATCATATTGGGTTTCAATTCCTTGAAATTGTCCCTGGACTCTTTTTTAATCTGCTCCCACAAATTGGCATCAAAATCCGGCAGCCTTTCAAATCCGAAACTGGTTCTAAATATTTGTGCCGGTATCCTGCAATACATCATGAGGGCTTCGCACAAAAGCGTGCCTGATCCGCACATCGGATCATACAAGGGTACACTTCCATCCCATTCAGACAGCCGGATAATAGCTGCGGCAACGGTCTCCTGCATGGGAGCAGATACTGATTCTTCTCTGTAACCCCGTTTGTGTAAGGCCCCGCCCGAGGCATCAATGGTAAGGGTTGCTAAATTCTTATGGATATGGATATTGATGATGATATAAGGATCTTTTGCATCTACATTCGGTCTTTTGTTGGTCCTGTCCCTGAAATAATCTGCTATGGCATCTTTGACCCGCAATCCGGCAAAATTAGAATGGGTAATTTCTGATTCAGACACGTTTGCGACAATGGAAAAAGTATTTTTAAGCGTTAAAAATTCTTCCCATCTTATTTTCCTGGCCGC
>JABIYQ010000059.1 GCA_018702715.1 Desulfobacula sp.
AAAAAAAACTCATTATCATTATTCGGAACGACGGATTAAGAAAAGGTGCAGGGAATACAGCTAAGGAAGCCTTTTCCGGCTTTGGCTCTGCCGGCGGGCATAAGACAATGGCAAGGGCAGAGCTTGATTTAAACCAGGTTCGAAAACAGGTTAAATCCATTAGTAAAAAAAACCTTGGAGACTGGATCATATCAATTATTGAGAAGACTGCTGGTAAGAAAATCGAATAATCATGGAGCCCTTGTAAATGGAAAAAGAACTATTCAATTTGTGTGAAGCTGACAGCGTAGAGATTACAACCATTGTAGATAATTTATCAGATGTACTTTTACCGGGCAATAAAACAATTGTACGACCCTCCCTTGGTAATAAAAAGGGAAAGATTTCAAAAAGTACATTGCTGGCTGAACATGGTCTTTGTCTTCTTATAAAAGTTAGTGTAAAAGGTCAGACGCATTGTATAATACTTGATACAGGCTACACAAATGTAGCAGTTCCCCACAACCTTGAATATCTGGGGTTGACACTAAAAGAAATTAAAGCAGTCGTTCTGAGCCATGGTCATATGGATCATGTGGGTTCATTAAAAGAAATTTTTGGTTTGACTTGTGAAGGAACAAAACTCATTTTACACCCTGATGCTTTTTTGCCCCGCTCCATTCAATCTGATTTTAAGCAGCCTATGTATTTTCCTGCATTCCCCTCCAGAGATACGCTTGAAGACTGGGGGGCAGATGTGGTGGAAAATATTGAACCACTGTTATTGTGTCAAGATTATATCCTTGTCACGGGGGAAGTGAAAAGAACCACATCTTTTGAAAAAGGAATGCCCGGAGCCATGATAAACCAGGAAGGAAATCTTATTCCGGATACATTCAAAGATGACCAGTCTTTGGTCATAAATCTTGGTAAAAAAGGATTGGTAGTCATTTCAGGATGCGCCCATGCCGGTATTATAAATTCTGTTCTATATGCCAGACAATTAACCGGTCAAAACAAGGTATGTGCTGTTATTGGCGGTTTCCATTTAAGCGGATCAGCTATGGAATCTTCAATTGAACCCACAATCAAAGAAATAAAAAAAATGTCTTTACAGGTAATTTCTCCAATGCATTGTACGGGTTTTAAAGCAGTATCACGATTTGCCGAAGAACTGTCCCAAGCTTTTGTGCTCAACAGTGTCGGCAGCAAGATTATGATTTAGTACTAATTTTTGAAAAACAGCTAGGAAATAAAAAGGATGAAATAATGAATCATCAAAAATACTGGAATCCGGTTTTGGAAACAATGTCTCTGGAAAAACTTAAACTATTGCAGTTTAACAAGTTTAAACGAATATTAAACTGGGCCTATAAAAATTCAAAATTTCATAAAGCACTTTATGATAAAGCCGGGTTAACCCCGGATGATATTTGTTTCTTTGATGATATTAAAAAAATTCCAAAGGTTGAAAAATCCATGATGCGGGGAATTCAGAATAAAGATCCCTTTCCCTATGGAGATGCCTTGTGTGTCCCTTTAGAAGATGTGTCAACATTCAGGCAGACCAGTGGTACAACAGGTCAGCCCGTTTATCAGCCCGATACCTGGCAGGACTGGGAATGGTGGTCGGAATGCTGGTCTTTTATTTTATGGGCCCAGGGATATCGTCCCAAAGACAGGGTGTTTATTCCCTTTGGATATAATATTTTTGTAGCTTTCTGGGCCGGCCATTATGCTGCGGAAAAACTGGGCTGCGAAGTGGTTCCAGGTGGTGTCCTTGATACCCAGTCCCGCATATTAAAAATACAAGAATTAAATGCAACAGCCATGATGGCAACCCCTACATATGTTTTAAGAATGGCAGATGTTGCAAAAAATAAGATGGGAATAGATCCAGCTAGTCTTTCCATTAACAAAATCACATGTGCCGGCGAACCGGGTGCTGGCATACCCAGCACGAAAAAAAGAATGGAAGATGCATGGGGTGCCAAGGTATATGACCATTCCGGTGCCACGGAAATTGGAGCATGGTCATATGAGTGCGAAAGCCAGCCTTGCGGAATGCATGTAAATGAAGCCATGTTTCTTGTGGAGATAGAAGATATTAATACAGGGGAGATTATAGAAGAACCAGGGAGAAAAGGAAAAATGATCATCACTGCCCTGGACAGGATGGCACAGCCTTGTATCCGGTTTGATTCCAAAGATGTTATTGAATGGGACTCGCAATCATGTTCATGCGGCCGGTCTTTCAGATTGATAAAAGGAGGGGTCATAGGCCGTGCAGATGACATTACAAAGGTGAAAGGGGTGTTGATTGCACCTGCTGCCATAGAAGAAGTGGTAAGATCCATTGAAGGACTGGGTGATGAGTTTGAGATTATTGTGGATAAACAGGGAGATGTTGACAGGATAAAACTTAAAGTCGAGCTCATGCCCGAGGTGACAAGACTGAGTATTGAAAACAGATTAAAAGACCAGCTTCGGCTGAAAACAAACCTGGGGTATCAGATTGAATATTATGATTATGGCAGCTTGCCACGATATGAGGTAAAAGCAAAGCGATTTAAGGATTTGCGGAAAAAAAATTTCTAAGAAAGGGAAGAAATGTCATGAAAAATTTCTCAGGTTTGAATGGGGTTAATGATAAGATTCTTAAGATAAAACAATTATTGATTGAGCTTGAAAAAGAAGCAAAACAATTTCCCGCCCTGGAAAAAAATTCAAAAAGGGCCCTGGCAAGTATCAAGATGCTGGAATTAAATATTTCAGATATCGTTGCTTTTGATTTAGCTGATTTTTAAAGGTGTAAACGCTTTTGTCTTGAAATTTCAGGCGAGCGGCATCATTGGTTTTTGATTCTCTAATATTGTTTTATAAAAAAACAGCCGGGCATCAAGTTTTATACTGCCCGGCTGTAATAATTATTTATTCTTTTTCAAAATTGTCTTTTTCAGCACCACAGATTGGGCAGCACCAATCATCTGGAAGGTCTTCAAAGCTTGTTCCAGGGTCAATGCCATTTTCTGGATCACCATCTTCCGGGTCGTAAACATAACCGCAAGGTCCGCATATGTATCTGTCCATTTTAAATCTCCTTAAATATTGGTTGCGATTTATAAATATTGTATATCCTATATCTTAATACCATAAATAGTGCTTTCTCGAAAACCTAAAAATTTTTGTAATTGTTCAGCCCGTTAAAAAAAGTTATCCCCAAAGCCCTGTCTGATGGATATTTGCAGGAGGTTAAGCGTTTAGCATCGAAACAAATATCCATCAGACAGGGCGGTTTCAAGCGTAAGAGCTGAATAATTACAAATTTTTAAGCATACCAGATATCT
>JABIYQ010000102.1 GCA_018702715.1 Desulfobacula sp.
AAATCGATACCCTTTTTATTGATAAAGCCATTCCAGAGGATTTAGAAATCGAGTATCTGCTTTCAAAGATGAATGCAGATCCGCAATGGATAGAAAACTCAAAAACAGTCTATGACTTTATTAATGATGCTGATGATCCAATATCGAAGGCAAAAAAAACACTTTATATTACCCGGAACAAAGGGGCTGTCATTAAGTCGTGTCCTGGAACCAGTTTTTATACCTGTTGTGACTATACAATTCTTCATACGGGTACATTTTGTACTATGGATTGCTCCTATTGCATTCTCCAGGCCTATTTTCATCCTCCTGTTCTGCAATATTTTGCAGGTCTTAAAACACTTTCCAACGCCCTTGAAGTAAGATTTGGACAAAATACAATATTTAGAATCGGAACAGGCGAATATACCGATTCTCTTATCTGGGAAAAAGTGAGTCTTCAACCCAAATTTCTTGTTGAAACATTTGCAAAACAAAACAATTGTCTTCTGGAACTTAAAACCAAAACTGTTAATATCGATTCCCTGCTTCCCCTTGATCATAATGGTAAAACCGTTATTGCATGGTCTTTGAACACTCCGGATATTATTAGTTCCGAAGAAAAGGGAACCGCCTCACTTGTCGCCCGTCTTAAGGCTGCAAAAAGGGTCGAGTCAAAGGGATACAAACTTGCGTTCCATTTTGACCCTCTGGTGATCTATCCGGGATGCGAGACTCAATATAAAAAAGTTGTTAAACTTATTTTTGAATATATCCGCCCGGAAAGTATTGTATGGATAAGCATTGGTACCTTTCGATTCATGCCCGGTTTAAAACAGGTAATTGAAAAACGATTCAATTATTCCACCATCCCCTATGGAGAATTTATTCTTGGACTTGATAATAAGATGCGATATTTCAAACCTTTAAGAATAAATATGTACCAAAAAATTATTTCATGTATAAAAGAGTATGCCCCAAACCTGCTGGTCTATTTTTGCATGGAAGATGAAGAAGTCTGGGAAAAATGTATTGGATTTTTCCCAAAAAAGGAAGGGGAACTTGGACATCTCTTAGATAAAAGCGCTGTGGCCCATTGCAGTTTAAATACAAATTTGCTGTAAACAAGAAGGTTTTATGAAAGTTGCCTTAATCGTCAATCCATACGCCGGCGGCAAAAAGAGTGAAAAATTGCTGCCATTGATTGAAAAAAAACTTTCATCCCACAACATTGAGGTTAATACCTATATTTCCCTTTATCATGAACATATCCTAAAGATAACCTCAAAACTGAAAATAGAACAATATGATGCCATTATTGCCATGGGTGGGGATGGAACCAATTTCCACGTTTTAAACGGTCTTCTTTCTGCTTTTAAACCTGAAAAAATCCCACCCATAGGTATTATTCCCGTTGGATCAGGTAATTCTTTTGCCATGGATTTGAATTTACGTGGATTTGAGGATGGCATAAGATCCATTATTGAAAACAAATCAAAATGGATCGATGTCTGCTCTTTTACACAGGCCCAAAAAAAATATTATTTTGTGAACCTGACCGGGTTTGGATTTGTCACAGATGTGGCAAAAACTGCACAAAAGTTTAAATTTTTCAAGGATTTTTCCTATATCATCGGGGTTTTTTACAGAACATTCAAACTTTCTTTTCATTCCATGGAACTTGAAATTGATGGGAACATGATATCAGGAAAAAACTGTTTTGTGGAATTTTGTAATTCACGCTTTACCGGCGGGAATATGATGATGGCACCGGATGCTAAAATTGATGATGGTTTCATGGATATTATTGTTGCAGGAAAAATATCTCGAACAGCTCTTTTGGCAACCTTGCCAAAAATATTTAAGGGAACCCATATAAAACACCCGGCTGTGAGTTCTTTTAAGGCGAAAAAAGCCACAATCAAAACATGGCCTGATAAAACCCTATTGCCGGATGGTGAAATATTTGGTTCCACACCGGCAACTATAAATGTGCACCACAAAATGATACGGTATTTAAGTTGAAAAAAATATATTCAATCTGGTTATGGTCTATTGGGAGTCTGTTTTTTTTATTTTCATTTTTTATTCTTGTCTTGTGCATGTTTTTACTTCCACAAAAAACCAGTTACACCATTGCCGGAGTTTTATTTAATATTTTAATCCGGATAATGGGAATAAGACTTGTGGTGAGGGGCAAAAAATACATAAGGCCTGATAAACCTTACCTTATCATGGGTAATCATCAAAGCCTTTTTGATATTTTCGTTATTCCTGCAGCCATTCCCTTATGTTTTGTGGGAGTGGAAGCTGCCTATCATTTTTCCATACCTGTATGGGGATATCTGATCCGCAAATGGGGATGCATACCCATAGAAAGAAACAACCTGGAAAAGGCAATTTTAAGCCTTGAAACAGCAAAGAAAACCCTATTGTCCGGAATGAACATTGGAATCCTGCCTGAAGGCCACAGGACCCTCACAGGAAAACTGGGAACCTTTAAAAAAGGACCCTTTTATCTGGCCAAAGGCGCCCATGCAGATATTCTGCCCTTTGGAATAAACGGCCTTTACAATTACAATAAAAAAGGCAGCTTAAATCTAAATCCGGGAAAGGTATTCGTAAACATAGGCAGACCCATACCCTATGAAACCTTTAAAGACTTGTCTGTAGATCAATTAAGGAAAACAATATTTGACAGGATCAGCATCTTGACCCAGGAAAATTAAATTTATAATTTTAAATCAAAAGTTAAACCGGGCAGATGAGAAAACCTTTTTCATCTGCCCGGTTTTGATTGTTTGTAATCAAACCGGATGCTTTGCACCCGGTTACAAACATAACGATTAAAGCACTGACCTGCTTTTGCCCTTACGACATATTTATTTATTCTCTTCTTTCTCCGCGTTTACCCGCTCAATAACCTTTTTTGCCATGTCTCCCGGAACTTCATCATATTGTTCAAATTCCATGGTAAAGGTTCCTCTTCCACCTGTCATAGAGCTTAAATCCGGAGCATACCTCAGTATTTCAGCCATGGGAGCCAGGGCATTGATAATCTGTTTATCGTCTTCGGTATCCATCCCAAGAACCCTGCCACGACGTGAATTTAAGTCACCCATAATATCACCTGTACTATCCTCTGGAACTTTTACAGCAATTTTCATGACAGGTTCAAGTAAGACAGCTTTTGCATCAACTGCAGCCTTTTTAAAGGCAAGAGTTCCAGCCATTTTAAATGCCATTTCAGATGAGTCAACAGAATGATAAGATCCGAAATCAACGGTGACCCTGAAATCAACACAGGGGAATCCTGCCAGAATGCCTGCTGTGGATGCCTCCCTGACTCCTGCCTCAACTGCCGGAATATAATTCTTTGGAATAACTCCGCCTACAATTTTATCTACAAATTCAAATCCTGAACCTTTGGGAAGGGGCTCAAGAACAATCCAGCAGTCACCATACTGACCATGGCCTCCTGATTGTTTTTTGTGTTTACCCTGAACACGGATTTTTTTCTTAAAAGTTTCTCGATAAGCTACCTTGGGTGTCTCAATATCCATTCCCACATTAAATTTTCTTTGAATTTTTTCAGCGGTTACCTCAATATGAACCAGGCCTCTGCCGGAAAGAACCGTCTGTTTGGTTTCTTCATTCCTGTTCAGTTGAAGTCCTGTATCTTCTTCAAGAATTTTTCTGACGGCTTCATGGATTTTATCTTCATCGTTCTTAGATTTGGGTGAAATGGCAAAGGAAATAACAGGTGGCATAGGTTCAGGGGCTGGAAGCTGGATGTCTTTTCCACCTGTCAGAGTATCCCCGGTTAATGTATTTTTAAGTTTTGCTACAG
>JABIYQ010000479.1 GCA_018702715.1 Desulfobacula sp.
AAACCCCTTATTAAAAAAGAAAAAATAAAGTTAAATCCATCCAAAAAGCCTGAAATTAAATCTAAAATAAAGCCAACTATAGAATCTGAGATAAAACCAGCCATAGGGACAGGTATTAAATCTGAGATAAAGTCAGCGATTGAATCAAGTGTTAAATCTGTGAAAAAACCAAAGATAATACCGAAAGAAAAAAAGCCCTTGATATCTGATGGGAAAATGCTGACAACATTAAAAAAACCGGATTCATATGGCCAAATTAAGGTCCCGGAAAATGCAACACTGGCAAGAATGATGAGACTTATTTATGGCTCATTCAGATATTCGTATTTAAACAAACTAATAAAATATAATTCAAACCTCAATGATCCAAATAATGTTAAAACAGGCATGAATATAAATTTTCCTGTTATAGAAAGCTCTGATTATCCCGATGACAAGAAATTTTTTATTGTTCTTTTTGAAACTGATCATTTTAAAAAATCATTTATTACTGCTCATATCTATCAATCCTCTGAGTTTAATGTTCGAGTTTTGCCCGTCTGGAGAAAGGATAAAGGGTTTTTCTTTCCTGTTGTTATTACCAAATCTTTTGTTTCCCTGAATGCTGCCAAAAAATATAAAAAGAGCCAACCGGAAATTATTTTTGCAGAATGCAAGTCTGTATCGCAAATGAAAAATAACGAAAAAAAGCAAAAGGGGTAAATTTTGGCGAAACATAAACGGCTTGGTGAAATGCTCATTGATGCTAAGTTAATAAATACAGACCAGCTTGAGCAAGCTTTGTCAGATGCACGAAAGAGTGGCTTGAAGTTAGGACAATATTTAATCAAGAAAGAAATTGTTAATGAAAAGACTATTGTTAATGCGATATCTGAACAGGTCAACATTAAAAAATTCAATCCCACTGATTATTCCATAACTTCAGATCTTTCAAAGATTATGGATATTGATACTGTAAATCGCTTTCAGGCCATCCCACTTGGAGAAAAAGCCGGCATCCTCTCTGTTGCCATGGTTGATCCTCTTGATATCCTGGCCGTTGATCATATTGAAATCCTTACAGATATGGAAGTGAATACTGTAATTTGTACTGAACAAAATTTTAATGACCTTTTATCAAATATATTTGGTGCTTATGCTGGAAAAGATGGCGTAATGCAGCAAATACTTGATATTGAAGAAATGGATGTTGTTGAAGAACAGGATTCCTATCCTGATCAAGTTGTCGAATCAACCCTTCATGATATGGCGGAAGAAGCACCGGTTATAAGACTTGTTAATTCTATTCTGGCACAGGCAGTGCGTGAGGGTGCAACCGATTTACATATTAGTCCTGAAAAAGATTATATTGAAATACGATTACGTGTTGATGGAAAACTTCATAATATCCCGGCTCCGCCTAAAAGGATGTTTTTACCTCTTGTTTCAAGAATTAAAATTTTATCCAATATTGATATTTCCATTTCCAGGATACCCCAGGACGGCAGGTTAACCATTATAATGAATCATAAAGAAGTTAATATACGAGTTTCCACTATTCCCACTGTCTATGGTGAGAATCTTGTATTAAGGCTTCTTGATACAAGTTCGGGGATCAATTCCTTAGATAAAATCGGACTGTCTGCAAATAACATTCATGCTATAAAAAGAAATCTTGCTTTACCCTATGGAATGATTTTATGTACCGGCCCAACTGGAAGCGGAAAAAGTACCACCCTTTTTGCCATGTTAAGCGAAATCAACAAACCCGATACAAATATTATTACCCTTGAAGATCCTGTTGAATACAGGATGGAACACATACGTCAGGTACAATTGAATCATAAGGCCGGCATGACCTTTGCCAGTGGACTTCGTTCCATATTAAGACAGGACCCTGATGCAGTCATGATAGGTGAAATAAGGGATTCTGACACTTCAAAAGTCGCTATCCAGGCTGCACTGACCGGGCATATGGTTTTCAGCACAGTTCATACAAATGATGCCACAGGAGCTTTAACAAGGTTAGTGGACATGGGAGTTGAACGTTTCCTGGTGTCTTCTGTTCTCCTTGTGTCAATAGCCCAGCGCCTTGTTCGAAGGGTTTGTCCTTATTGCAAAAAATCTTACAAGCCCTCTGATAAGGAACTCAAATTCTGGGGACTAGAAAACAGAGATCCAGTCAACTTTGTCAAAGCCACAGGTTGCAGTCAGTGTATGGATACAGGCTACAAAGGCCGAATTGGAATTTATGAAATCCTATTTATGGATGATGATATCCGACTAATGATTCTTCAAGAAAAATCAGCCCAGGAGATTGCTAAATTCACTACTTTATCAGGGCGATTGACAACCCTTAAAATGGATGCCGCTGAAAAAATATATAATGGTGATACCACTGGTAAAGAAGCGGTTTCTGCAGTTATGGCTAACTAATATGGCAATTTTTAAATTCAAAGCGTTAAGTGAACAGGGAAATGAAATTTCAGGTGAAATCGAAGCAGAATCGAAAAGACATGCCCTTGAGCTCATTTCTTTAAAAGGTCATATTCCTGAATCTGTTAAAAAAAAATCTGGAGCTTCAACCAAAAAACAAGGTTCTCAAAAATTTGAAAAATTTTTTAAATCTGTTCAACCCAAAGAGCTGGTGCTTTATAGCATGCAGTTGAAAACACTTATAAAGGCAGGTGTTTCTATTGTTCAAACTTTTCAGATTATGGAAAATCAGACTGAAAACCAAACACTTCGACGTGTCACCGCAGAAATGGCGGAAAGCGTACGACAAGGTGCTTCGCTTTATGATGCTTTTTCCAAACATAAAAACATTTTCAATAACCTTTATCTGAGCATGATTAAAGCAGGGGAATTATCCGGAACACTTCCTCTTGTTCTAGACAGGCTTATTTATATCCAGGAACATGAGGAAAAGGTGCGATCTGAAATTAAATCAGCAATCCGTTATCCTGCCATGGTCATCTTTTTTTTGTTCGGCGCTTTTTTCGTACTTCTTACCTTTGTAATTCCAAAATTTGTTGCGATATTTGCAGATGCAGGCTTAGATCTTCCTCTGCCGACCCAAATCTGCATGGGGATGTATTTCGTACTTGCAAATTATTGGCTTTATATGCTTGTAATCATTATGGGATTTATCATTTTCCTTATCCAGTATATTAAAACTGAAAATGGACTTTTTATGAAAGATCTCTTTTTAATGAAATTACCATTGGTCGGGCCACTTTTTATAAAATCAGCAATGTCCCGGTTTGGCAGTATTTTTTCAATTCTTCAGGCCAGTGGTGTTTCTGTACTTGACTCTTTAGAAATTCTTTCCGACACCATAAACAATAATGCAATTACAAAAGAATTTGATAGAATTAAAGAACTCCTGGTTGAAGGCAGGGGAATTTCCATGCCACTTAGACAGGCAAAATATTTTACACCCATGGTTGTAAATATGGTTGCCATAGGCGAGGAAACAGGCGACCTTGATATTATGCTGGAACAGGTCGCTAAACATTACGATAGAGAGGTTGAATATGCAACAAAAAGCCTGTCCGACGCATTGGGTCCTATACTTGTTGTAGGACTTGCCGCTGTTGTAGGATTTTTTGCAACGGCAATATTCCTACCGATGTGGGATTTAACAAAAATGGTTTGATAGGGACAGCTTTGAAAGCTTTTTACAATAAAAGAAAAAATCAAAAAAAATCTTCCACTGAGCTAAGATATACTTTAAGCCTTTATTTTTTAATTCCAATAATTTTTGCGGGGATATCGATCTTTGCTTTTATTATTGGTTTGAATTTAGACACGACTTTGTACAGTCCAACAACAAAAGTGTTTTTAGGAACAGGACTGGGGGTGCTGGCATTTTTGTGCGGATTGCTACTCTTTTGGTTTGTTCTGCAACCCATTAAACAGTTTATAAAAAAAACAAAAAATTTACCAATATTCCAGGAACGAGATAACAGAGAACGCAGAAAGTCATGGAAACAGCCTGATAATGAGATCCAATATTATAGCCAGGTGTTAAGCCATGCTACAGATATTTTGGGAAAGATTGAAGCAACAAGGCTTTTTCCAGAAATAATTGGTCATTGCAGAACCATGCGCCACTTATTTAGTCAGATTCTTAAGGTTGCTCCTTCTGAAGCCACAGTCCTTATAATGGGTGAAAGCGGTACGGGCAAGGAACTTGTAGCTGATGCCGTTTATAGACAAAGCCATCGAGTTGGTAAACCTTTTGTTAAGATCAATTGTGTTGCTATTCCTGAAAATCTTCTCGAAAGCGAATTTTTCGGACATGAAAAAGGTTCCTTCACAGGAGCCATCGCTCAAAAAAAAGGAAAGTTTGAACTGGCTAATTCCGGAACAATTTTTCTTGATGAAATTGGTGATATATCACCCGCAATACAGGCAAAACTGCTTCGTGTATTGCAGGAAAAAGAATTTAGTAGAATAGGCAGTAATAAATCTATAATAGTTGATGTACGCTTTATTACCGCAACAAATAAAAATCTTCCTGAAATGGTAAAAAAGGGTGAGTTCAGAGAAGATCTCTATCATCGCCTTAATGTGTTTCCCATGGTATTGCCTCCCTTAAGACAAAGAGAGGATATATCGGATTTGACCGACTATTTTCTTGAAAATCTACCTTTACAAAGTTCTAAACATAAATTTGATGACGGATCTCAAAATGAGGAATTTTTTCAAAACACATCCAGGCAAATTATAATCTCCGAGGAGGCCTTGGAGTATCTGGAATCATATTCATGGCCGGGTAATGTAAGAGAACTTAAAAATATCATTGAAAGGGCTGCACTTATTTCTGAAACAGGTATTATTGAGATTTCTCATCTTCCTTTAACTATCCTTGGGCACGAAACAGACAATATTTCTTCTTTCCTAAATACGATTGGTCTGTCTGAAGGAGTATCAATGGATGATCACTTAAGGAGTATGGAAAAGAAGATGATTATATCAGCTTTGATTAAATCCGGGTGTAAACAGGTAGCAGCAGCAGAACTTTTGAACATAAATAAGCGAAGCCTCTGGCACAGGATAAAAAAATATGAAATTGATGTAGCTTCTCTTCAAAAGCTACAAAATTTGGAGTAAAGCCCCCATTGTTTAGTGCTTTGTAAATGATTTTTGTATAAATCTACTGCCATTCTATTTAAATAATCTATAAGACTCTATTGTAAATATCATTCTCTAAAATCAAATCAATTCGTTAATAAAAATCAAACAATTCAGAATGTTCAAATATTTTAAATAAGTTGCTAAGGGAAATATTTGTGAATAAATAGCAAATATATGAAAGGATAAATTAAAAATTTTCAAAAATGGTATAAAAATTGCTCTTAATAACTTTCTAACACATTAAGTGACACGGCAAAATATATGATTTTACATTTGATGCTTACCATTAAGTAAGATTTAAAGGTCTAAAAATTAATGCATAATAATTAAAGGAGAAAAATTATGAAAAGGCAAAAAAATCCATTGAAAAATGAAAAAGGTTTTACACTTATTGAAATCATTGCAGTACTTGTAATTTTGGGTATCCTTGCAGCTGTTGCAGTACCAAAGTATATGGATTTGCAGAACCAGGCCAGAATTAAATCTGCTCAGGCAGCTATTGCTGAAGTAAAAGCCAGACTCTCAAACGGCTATGGACAATACCTGCTTAAAAACAATGGTACTGCACCGACCACTATTGCGGCACTATGTGGGACAAATGGCATAAATGATGCCACTATTATGCCGGTGAATGGTGTTGGAACTGTTCCCATGGGAGATGATTACTTAGTTAAAACTACTGTTTCAACAAACGTTGCAACGATTACAGTTTCAAAAGTCCAAAATGTGGCTACTACAGTTCCAGCAGCCACATGGACAGTTCCTTAAACCCTGTGTCTTAATATTTCTTTTAGAAGAGATCATCTAATTATTTTGAGCCGGAGGCAAAAGTCTCCAGCTCAAAATAATTTTTTTATTTTTTAAATCTTAATTATAATAATTTTGGATCGGTCTGAAAATTTGTAATATAGAATTGATTTTTTTTTTTAAAAAATACAAGCCCGTCAAGATAACCCACCTCCCCTGCAACCTCAAGTTTAAGATCCAGCTTGAACTCTTTTAAAGGATAAATATTCCAGTCATGGGAAACACAGATGGCAATCTGGTTTTCTTTGAGGTTTTTAATTTTTTCCTTCATAAATTCACATAAAATATCTGAAGTCTTTTTTGGATTTTCCATTATAGTTTCATCAAAATGGTTATCAAACCACTTGCGCAGGAAAAGTTCATTTCCATATTTTTCAATAAGAGGAACAGCTTTTTCGATATCCTTTACATAAAATGGTGAAAGCATGGCATCCATGCAATTGTGATCAATACTTTGCTTATTGTTTTTTGTAAATCCCTTATCAATCAAAAAAGAGGTCTCAATACATCTTCCCAAAAAACTTGAAAATAATTTTGGCATGGCACCTGAACGCATACCAACACCAAAATCAACGGCAAATTGTTTGCCTGCATCTGTTAATCCCATAAATGGTTCCAATCCTATATCTTCTGAAAAAAATCTTTCCGAATGTCGTATAAGGACACTAATTTTTTTTATCCCGCTATCCATTAAGTCATTTATGGTATCAATGGTTTGTTTTGTTCTTACTTGATATTTTGGTGTCATGTATGAGATGCTCCTAAGAACCTTGTGTGTGTTTATCTTGAATAGTTTTCTTACTCTATGCTATTATTGCTGTCAAGGTGAGAAACAATCTTTAAGGAGTCTGGCTCAATGATAAAAAATATCAGTATTATCGGAGTTCCCATGGATTTTGGACAGCAGCTTCGCGGGGTGGACATGGGACCTGCTGCTGTCAGGTATACAGGATTGATTTCAAGGCTCAGATCTTTGGGCCACAAAGTTGTTGATACAGGAGATATCAATATTCCAATCAGAGATTGCGATCTCACCGCAAGTTGTAATGAAACCCAGGATAAAGACAAATATTTAAAGGAAATCACCCAGATTTGCGAATCTATATATAGAGCCGGAAAAACTATAGTGCAAAAAGGAGATTTTCCCTTATTTATCGGAGGAGATCACTCCATTGCAGTGGGAACTATTGCCGCTGTCACAAACAACGAACCAACAGGACTTATATGGATTGATGCCCATGGTGATTTTAATACCCCCCAAACTTCTCCCAGCGGAAATATTCATGGAATGCCTTTGGCAGCTCTTATTGGAGAAGGCCACCCTTCCCTGGTCAATGTGGGAAGAAAAGGTGCTAAAATTCATCCTGATAATGTCGTTCTGATCGGTCAAAGAGATCTGGATAGAAAAGAGAAAAAGAGACTGAAAAAAGCAGGAATAGCTGTATTTACCATGCGGGATATTGATGAGCAGGGGATTAGTTCTGTTGCCAACAAAGCGCTGATGAAACTTGTTCATTTAAAAAAAATACATTTGACTGTGGACATGGATGCCCTTGATCCTGTTGAAGCACCTGGTGTGGGAACACCTGTTCCCGGGGGAATTTCCTATCGGGAAGCACATCTGTTAATGGAAATCCTTTCAGATTCCGGTAAGATATGCTCAATGGATATGGTTGAAATTAACCCGATTTTGGATGTTGCCAATCAAACTGCAGAACTGGCCGTTGAATTGATACTATCTGCATTAGGGAAAAGTATTTTGTGAATCTGGATGAATATATTCAATCACTGAAAAACTATAAAGGATTTTCAGGCGACATTGTCTGCCACAGAACGCTAAACCCTGGAAAAGCGATCTTTGCTTCTGCTGATCCTACACTGAAAAACAATTTTTCCCTCCTTTTGGAATCCCTTGGCATTAAAAAGATTTACAAACACCAGAAACAAGCCATGGAAATGATTCAAAAAGGCATTCACACTGTTATTGCAACCCCAACAGCTAGTGGTAAAAGTCTTATTTATAACCTGCCTGTCATCGATCAACTCAAAAAAGATCATAGGTCCCATGCCCTTTACCTTTTTCCTTTAAAAGCTTTGGCACGGGATCAACTGGAAACGGTTCAACAATTACTCAAAATTGCCGGGGAAAAAAATAAAACAACACCGCAATTAAGGGCTGCTGTGTATGATGGAGACATTTCCGCATATCAAAAATCAAAGATAAGAAAGACGCTTCCCCATATTTTACTTTCAAATCCTGAAATGCTTCATTTGGCCTTACTTGCACATCATCATTTATGGGAAAATTTTTTTAAACATTTAAAATACATAGTTATTGATGAGGTGCACACCTATCGGGGTGTCATGGGATCAAACATGGCCTGGGTGTTTCGAAGGCTTCAAAGAATTTGTCGTCTGTACGGATCAAAACCGGTCTTTATCTTTTGTTCTGCCACCATTGCAAATCCTGCATCTCTGGCCAAAAAATTAACAGGTCTTGATGTTAGTGTCGTTAATGAGTCCGGTGCCCCTTTTGGGAAAAAAAATGTTATTTTAATGAGAGGGATTGAAGGGGCTGCAAGGACAGCTACTGCCCTTATTCATTCTGCGGTTCACCGGGGATTAAGAACCATTTGTTATACGCAATCACGTAAAATTACAGAACTGATTGCGATATGGGCATCCCAGCGGGCCCCCTCATTTTCAGATATGATCACAGCTTATAGGGCCGGTTTTTTGCCGGAGGAAAGACGATCTATTGAGAAAAAACTGGGATCGGGAGAACTTTTAGCCGTGGTATCCACAAGTGCCTTAGAACTTGGGATCGATATCGGCAACCTGGATATATGCATATTGGTTGGATATCCAGGGACCATCATGGCCACATGGCAGAGAGCTGGCAGGGTTGGCCGGGAAGGTAAGGATTCGGTCCTGATACTCATTGCCCATGAAGATGCTCTGGATCAATATTTTATTAACCATCCAGATGTTTTTTTTAATATGCCTCCTGAAAAAGCCATTATAAATCCCTGGAACAATATTATATTAAAACGCCACCTGGAATGTGCTGCTACAGAGCTGAGGCTGGATAAGTCCGACCCTTTTTTAAATGACATTGCTGTAAAAAAAGCTGTCGCACAACTTGAGTATAGCGGTAAACTTTTAAGAAGTCATACGGGCGACTATTGGTTTGCTGCCGGAAAATCTCCCCACAGGGAAGTCAATCTAAGAGGAACTGGAAAAAGCATTCACATTTTTTTAGAAAATACTAAACAAAGCCTGGGGGAGATTGATAGACACAGGTCTTTTTTTGAAACCCATGAAGGTGCCGTTTACCTGCACCATGGAAAAACTTATATCATTACCCGGTTTGATCATGAAAAAAGTATTGTTGAGGCTAAAAGAAAAGATGTGAATTATTTTACAAAAGCGCATTCTTCAAAATCCACACAAATACTAAAACAAATTGATTCCTGCCACGTTATGGGCACCAGACTTGGATATGGAATATTAAGAATTACTGAACAGGTGACCGGGTATGACAGACGACTTGTGTCCAATCAAAAATCTATAGGTATGGTTTCTTTGGATTTGCCAAAACTTGAATTTGAAACCCATGGACTGTGGATTGAAATTCCGGATGATGTCCGGGATAAAATTGAATCTTGCCAAATGCATTTCATGGGGGGAATTCATGCCTTAGAGCATGCTGCCATTGGAATTATGCCCCTTCTTGTGATGACGGATAGAAATGACCTTGGGGGAATCTCCATCCCCTTTCATTCCCAGATCGGGACAGCAGCTGTTTTTATTTATGATGGCGCTGCCGGAGGTCTTGGATTAACCCTGCACGCATTTAAAAATTCTAAAGATTTACTTGATAAAACCCTTGATGTCATCCAATCATGTAACTGCGAAGCAGGTTGCCCTGCTTGTGTCCATTCCCCAAAATGCGGGTCTGGGAATCGACCCATTGATAAATTTTCTGCTTTAACAATACTTCAAATGATTTTAAATAACAAAAAAAAAGAAAGAATATATAAAATAAATGAACCTGCTATTGAATCCAAAGTCGAATCTATATCTGAAAAAGAATCAGATTTTGATTCAATAAAAATTTTAAAAAAAAAATTAAATTATGGCGTTCTCGATATAGAAACAAGAAGATCTGCCAAAGATGTTGGCGGATGGAACCAGGCGCAAAAAATGGGAGTGAGTTGTGCCATTCTCTTTGATTCAAAAACCAATATTTATCAGGAATATTTTCAAGATGATATCGAGGCTCTTATTTATAAACTTGGGACATATGACCTTATCATCGGGTTTAATATTATAAAGTTTGATTATAAAGTATTATCAGGACTTTCTGATTTTGATTTTTTATCCTTGCCCACCCTGGATATTTTGGCAAAGGTCCATGAAAGATTAGGATATAGGCTCTCCCTTGACCATCTGGCAGGACAAACCCTTGGCTGCAACAAAAGTGCTGACGGCCTGATGGCTCTTAAATGGTGGGAACAAGGCAAAATGGACAAAATAATTGAATATTGCAAACAGGATGTAAAAGTTACCCGGGATTTATATTTGTATGGAAGACAAAATCAATTCCTTGTATTTAAAAACAAGGCCGGGCATCAGGTCAGGGTTCCTGTCCTATGGTAATTCAGGATAATGGTAAGGCCGGATAATATTAAGGCTGGATAAAAAACTCGGGGTTTTCTTTTAATCGGAAACAACCCTGGCCACAATTTTCTTTAAAACATCTCCTGCCCTGTCCCTTATCAAAACATCACACATATTGTCATAGGGCGTTTTTGAAAGATTGATAATAGCAAGAAAAGCGCCGGCGGTTTTCGCATATTCAGGCATTAGTGCTGCCGGCTGAACTAAAAGTGTAGACCCCACCACAATAAAGGCATCACTTTTGGATGACAGCATGGCAGCTCTTTGTGTTTCTTCAACCGGCATGGCCTGACCAAAAGAAATCGTGTCGGGTTTAAAATACCCGGAACATGAACAAACAGGAGCCTTGTTTCCTGCATCAATTATTTTTTTGGCCTCTTTCCAGGATATCAGCTTTTTACAACTCATGCATCTCACCCGGCGGGTATTGCCGTGGAGCTCAATAATTTTTTCCTGTGGAATTCCCGATGCTTGATGCAGACCATCAATATTTTGTGTGATCAATATCTTTAAGAGTCCAAGTTCATACAATTTTGCAAGGCTTTTATGGCCTTTGTTGGGTTTTGAGACTGACAGACCTTTTTCCATGTCAAGCCGCTGTTCCCAATACCTGATTCTGGATTCTTTAGAAGTCATGAATTCATCAAAGTACACGGGTTTAAATTTGTCCCATATGCCTCCCTGGCTTCTATAATCGGGTATACCACTTTCTGTGGAAATACCTGCGCCGGTAAAAAAAACCAAATGCTTTGATACTTTGATCCTTTGTGCCACCAAATTGATTTTTTCATCCATTATTTTTTCAGCTGTTATTTTTTCTTCCATGGTAAAATCCTTTTACGTGTGACCTTCAGGTTACGTGTGACCTTCAGGTTACGTGTGACCTTCAGGTTAAAAATATTTTCAAAGAGAATCATAATCTCAGGCACTTTAAACAAAACTCCGGTGAAAAAAAATAAAAATAAAAATTCAATCCCGACAATACCGGCAATGGCTAAAGAGCCTTTTAAACTATCGTGATCTATAAAATTTCTAAGGATAAAAGTTGTGAAAAAAATAATAACGCCGATGACAATGCTTATGGGAATTATTTTTAAAAAGAAAAGGTAAACGTCTTTTTTTCCTGAATTTGAGCTTTTTTTGTTCCAGCATTCAAATAAAACAAAGGCCTGAATGATAACTGAAATTGATAACCCCAGGGCTACACCTCTGGGACCCAGCGCTTTCATCAATAAAAAAATAAAAGGAATGCTTATGATCACACACACGCTTGTCAAAATTGCGGGGAAAATGGTGTTCTGAGTTGCATAATACCCTCTTGAAACAATGTTCTGGGCTGAAAATGCAAAGGCACCGACCATAAAAAATGGTAAAATTTGGGCTGTTATCAAAGTGGCATCCGCATTAAATTGACCTCTTTGAAAAAGAATTCTCACTATTTCATGATTTAAAACCATAAAAAGAATTGAAAAAGGAATGACTAGAAAAAGAAATTTTAATGTTTTGTTTAACAGCTTGTTTAATTCTATAAGATTTCCTTTTTGAGCAAGTTTTGCCATAAACGGATAGGATGCAATTCCGATGGCCTGGCCAAAAAGCCCCACAAGAATAAACATCACCCTGATTGCATAATTCATGGCGGCAATACTGCCTTCAAATAAATAGGAACCAAAAAATTTCAAGAGTATTTCCGTTGAAAATATCATGGTAAGCCCGATCATCAAAGGGAGTGTAAGTTTAATATATTTTATTAAATCCGGATGATTAAAACTTAATATAGGATAATACTTGACACCCAGTTTTTTAGCACCGATAAGCTGCAAAGCAAAATTGCCAAAAAATGCACCTGCCAGAACACCCCATGCAAATCCTTCCATACCTATGAAAGGGCCCAGGATGAGTCCACCCAGAATAATGCCTAAATTATATATCAGCGGCGCCATGGCTGGAATTAAAAACTTTTCATTTGCAAACTGAATAGCCATGAGAAGTCCGCCTGTGAAAAAGAAAAACTGAGCTGGAATGATAATCCGGGTCATTTTTACAGCAAGAGCAAAGGTATCAGGATCTTGAATGCCTGGGACAAACAGTTGGACAAAGGCAGGTGTCCATATTAATGTGGTGATAATAAAGCACAAAAGAAGAAGTCCAAAACCGTTCATTATAATTGAAAAAACCTTGTATCCCTCATTTTCTCTGTCAGAAGAAAGATAATGTGCAAATATGGGGATAAAGGTTATGGAAAGAAAACCGCTTGCAACAACATGGTTAAGGATTTCAGGAATAATAAAGGCAATCTGGTAAGCATCCACGGAGGTTTTAATGCCGCCAATACCGGCAATCGTCATTTCGCGGAAAACTCCTATCATACGACTGGCAAATATGGATGCCATCATGATAAAGGATGCAAACCCTACTTTTTTTAATATGTTATCATTTGCCATAATCGTATTATGGGATTGGTTTATCATAAAGGATTGGTAAATAAAAGCGTTATAAAGGAAAATAGTTTGACTTGGGTAATGCTTGCAGAATATATTAAGGCAGTAAAAAAACGGATTTAAAATCAGAATAAGGGAAAAAACAAATGACAACTAGACTAGGAATTTATTCCTTGTTGATCGGTTTGTTTGTCGGAATTTTTAGTGGTATCTCCCAATTTATGGGAAGTAAAAATATCTGGGTTAATTTAACGATTTCAAAAATAATCGGAGACAACACCTCTGATACCATAATAGGATTCATACCTGTTTTGTTTATAAAAAATTCACTGGATTACCTGATTTATTCATTACCTTTTTTTATTTTTTTAATTGGGCTGGGTATTATTTTTTTATTGATCAGCCTGTTTGTAAAAAATCATTAGGCTTTGTCTTTATAAGATTAAAAGACGGCCAAAGGGTAAAATCGCAATGGAAAAAGGAATAAAACTATGACAATTACCCGGATTTCCAGAAGACAATTTTTAAAAATCTCTGCCATCATGTCTGCCTCCATCACAGGCCCTATATTTTTTAGCGGTTGTGCAGTTAACCCTGTCACAGGAAAAAAGCAGATAATGATGCTATCCCAGCAGCAGGAAATCGGGATTGATAAACAGCAGTCACCATTTCAATTTTCTTCTGATTATGGAATTACAAAAGATACAGGCCTCAATCAATATATTTCCGATGTGGGAAAAAACTTGTTACCCAATGTTCACAGGCCCCAAATGCCCTATTCTTTTCAATGTGTGAATGCAACATATATTAATGCATACGCCTTTCCGGGAGGCACTATTGCCATTACCCGGGGGATTTTATTAAAACTTTCCAATGAAGCACAACTTGCTGCATTACTGGGCCATGAACTGGGCCATGTCAATGCCCGCCATTCAGCAGAGCAGGTCTCAAAAGGACAGCTTTCCTCCTTGCTTGTTGCTGGGCTGTCCATGGTAGCAAGTACTCAAGGTTCAGTATTTGGCGACCTGACCCAGCAACTTGGTATGGTTGGTCAGGGCTTGCTATTGTCCAAGTACAGCCGTGACAATGAAAGAGAAGCAGACTCTCTTGGCAATGAATATATGGTTAAGGCCGGTTATCCTTCCAAGGGCTTTGTCGGGTTAATGGAAATGCTTAATTCTCTGCACAAAGAAAAACCGAGTTCTGCTCAAGTACTTTTTTCAACTCATCCCATGAGTACAGAACGCTTGACATCTGCTGTTCTAAGACAAAAAGGGATTTATCTTAATTCACAGGACCTATCTTTAAATCGTGAAAGATATATGGATAACATCGCTTCTTTGAGGGCAAAAAAAACCGGTATAGAATTGTTACAGCAGGGAGAGAAGCATCTTTCTAAAAAAGAATATGACAAGGCGCAAACAACATTTAAAAAATCTTTGAATAAACTAAAAAATGACTATACAGCCCATGTATTGATGGCTAAATGTCAGCTTCTCAGGAAAAAACCAAGTCAGGCTCTATCCTATGCTGACATGGCAAAAAAATTATACCCATCAGAAGTTCAGGGACATTTTATTGCCGGAATTGCGGGCAAGGAACTTAAAAAATACACTATGGCTTATAATAATTTTGACACTTGCGATAAGCTTTTGCCTGGTAACCCGCAGATTAGTTTTTACAAAGGGTATTGCCTTGACAAAAAGGGGGATATAGAACCTGCTGCAAATAACTATATAAATTATCTAAAAATGACTGGAAATCAATCCAATGAATATGGCCAATATGCATATAATCGCCTTAAACAATGGGGCTATGCCAAATAATCAAACATGAAATTTTTAAGTCTTAGACACTGTATAGATGTTTTAAAACAGCAAGGTGAGCTAATAGAACTTAACCATCCGGTTGATCCTGATCTTGAAATGGCTGAAATCACAAGAAAAGTGTTTAATGCCAATGGCCCTGCAATTTTATTTACAAATATCAAGAACAATAAATTTACAGCTGTATCAAACCTGTTCGGCACCTATGAGCGAACCCTTAAAATTTTTGAACCCCAGCTTGCATCTGTAAAAGCCCTTGTGGATATTAAATCAGATTTTGGGTCGGCTATTAAATCCCCGACAAATATATTAAAAGCATTGTCTGCATTAGCCCATTCTTTGCCATTAAAAGTTTCCCGTCCCAAGGTCCTTGAAAAGACATGTGGTATTCAAGATCTTCCCATGATTAAATGCTGGCCCAAAGACGGGGGTGCATTTATCCTGCTACCCCAGGTTTTTTCCCAGGATCCTGAAAAAAAATCTGTTTTTGGATCAAATTTGGGCATGTACAGAATTCAGATTTCAGGAAATGACTATAATGCCGGCAAAGAAATAGGTCTTCATTATCAATTACACAGAGGGATAGGCAATCACCACAAAAAAGCTTTGGAAAAAAATCAGGCTCTCAGGGTAAGTATTTTTATCGGCGGGCCACCAGCTCATACACTGGCCGCAGTTATGCCGCTTCCTGAAGGGCTTCCTGAAATCGCTTTTGCAGGAGCTTTGGCAGGTAAAAATTTTAAATATGCAAAAAAACATCAATATTTAATCTCTGCAGATGCAGATTTTTGTATCACAGGTGTTATTGTACCGAAAAAAACAAAAAAAGAAGGGCCTTTTGGAGATCATCTGGGTTACTATTCTTTGAAACACGAATATCCTTATTTAAAGGTAGAATCGGTTTATCACAGAAGAGATGCCATTTTCCCTTTTACTGTTGTGGGACGCCCACCCCAGGAAGATTCCAATTTTGGAAAAATAATCCATGAAATCACAAGATCGGCAATTTCCGACAGCATCCCCGGGGTTACTGCAGTGAATGCTGTGGATGAGGCCGGGGTTCATCCCCTGCTTCTTGTAAAAGCACATGAACGATATGTCCCCTATGAAAAAAATGATAAAAGGGTGCCAAGAGAATTGTTAACACATGCAAGCCGAATTCTGGGCACAGGTCAATTGTCTCTGGCCAAATATCTGATGATTATTGACCATGAAGACAATCCTGGATTGAATGTAAATGATGAGAAAGCCTTTTTCATCCACCTGCTTGAGCGGATTGATTTTAGTTCTGATTTTCATTTTTTCACAAAAACCACCATGGATACGCTTGATTATTCAACCCAGAACATTAACCAGGGCTCAAAACTGATAATGGCTGCGGTGGGTGGTAAAAAACGGCAATTAAAAAATAGATTTCCTCAATATTTTTCTCTACCAGAGGAGTTCAAACATCCACAAATTATTGGGCCCGGCATTGTCGTACTTAAAGGTCCTGGTTTTAAAACATATGGTAAAGGAAAAATACAGATCAATCGATTGAAAAAGCATTTACAAATGATGACAGGACTGGATTGTCTTCCTTTGTTTGTTGTGGTCGATGATGTTGACTTTACAGCAAAATCATTTTCAAATTTTCTGTGGGTGACCTTTTCAAGATCAAACCCTTCCCATGATATTTATGGACTAAATGAGAAAACCTTGTTTAAACACTGGGAATGCAAACCCCCTTTAATTATTGATGCCAGAATAAAACCCTTTCATGCAGACCCATTGGTGTCTGACAAAAAAGTTTTAGAAAAAGTTAAGGACCTGGGCAAAAGAGGAGGACCGCTTTTTGGTATTATATAGCAGGTATATATGGTTATCATAACTACACATAAAGGATCGGATTTTGATGCATTGGCATCCCTTGTAGCAGCGAGCCTGGTATATCCGGAAGCCAAAGCTGTTTTACCGTCCTCCATTAATACAAATCTAAAAGCCTTTTTAGCCATTCATAAAGATTTGTTTAATCTTTTCTCCCCCAGAGATATTATTTTAGAGGATGTAAAAACCCTTGTGGTTGTGGATACACATTCCTGGAACCGCCTGGAAGAAATGGAACCATTAAAAAACAAACCAGACCTTGAAATTATTGTATGGGATCATCATGCCAAAGGAGATATCGTAACCCCTAATAAAAATATCAAAGAAACGGGAGCCTGTGTTACCCTGCTGGTTAAGGAGATTGAAAAACAAAAAAAACTGATTACCCCGATTCAGGCTACGCTTTTTTTAATGGGGTTATATGAAGATACGGGCAACTTGACATTTCCCTCAACTTTGCCTGAGGATGCTTATGCGGCCGGGTTCCTTCTTGACAGAAAAGCAGATCTCCAGATTCTTTCCACCTTTTTAAGACAAGCCTATGGGAAAAAACAAAAAGATATCCTCTTTCAAATGATACAGGAAGCCGAAAGAAAAGAGATTATCGGGTTTTCCATCAGTATTGCCAAGATGGAAATAGATGGACGAATTAATAACCTTGCCATTGTACTTGAGATGTACAGAGAAATTATTAATGTGGATGCTGCCTTTGGAATTTTCAAGGATGTTGAACAAAATAAATGCATGGTGATCGGCAGAAGTAATATAGATGAAATTAATGTGGGTTTGTTAATGAGAAGCATAGGTGGGGGTGGACACCCGGGAGCAGGCTCTGCTCTTTTAAAAACGGTTAACCCGGATACAATTGAAGAAATGCTGCTTGAACTTATCTCAGGAAATCAGCATTCTTCGGTCATGTTATCGGATATCATGTCCTATCCTGTTGTTACTATTAATGAGAATGCAAAAATTGAAGAGGCAGCCATGATGTTAAGAGAACTGGGTTGCACGGGAATGCCCGTTGTGGATAAAGATGAGCATGTCCTAGGTGTAATTTCCCGGCGTGATTTTAAGAAACTTCGAAAACCAAAACACATGCAATCTCCTGTAAAGGCCTTCATGACTCGAAATGTAGTCACCATATCCCATGACAAAAGTATCATAGAAGCTGCCAGGCTAATGATAAAGCATGATATTGGACGAATCCCGGTCATTAAAAAAGATAAAATTGTAGGAATCATTACCAGAACTGACACATTGACGTATTTTTATGATCTCTTGCCGGATTGAAGAAAGGCTGTCATAAATTAAGTCTTTTTTTTGCTTTAACAGAAAGTTTTTCCCTGAATATTTTTGAATTGTGCCGGATGTCCACGGGAAATTCTTTTTCAATAAAAACGTACTCAATACTAGCTGTTAAAGGGTTTGATTTTGCAAGGGCAAGAAGCTCTTTAATAAAGGCTTTTTTATCCTTTATCTTTGAATAAGGCTCGATAAATATTACAGGAGTCTGCATGTTTTTGGGGCCTGCTCCTGCAAGGGCACTTCTGAATACTTTTTCGTGATTGTTGAAAATAGCTTCAACAGGGATGGTAAAAAGGGTTTCGTCCAGGGTAGTAACCCTGTGGGTTTTTCTTCCGCAAAACCATATTCTCCCCTTTGAATCCTTCCATCCAAGGTCGCCCATTCTATGCCAGATTTGACCATCTGAATCAGAGATTTTAGATTGCAGGTCAGCTTCTCTATTATTAAAATAATGTTGTGTTACAAGATCTGCTTTTACTATTATTTCACCCACCTGGTTTTCAGCAACCTTAAGTTTATCTTGTAGCTGAGTAATAGGATCATCACTTATTTTAATCAGTTTGACCTGTGTATTGCAGATGGGTCTGCCAATACACATTCCATACCCTTGTTCAGAAAGTGTTTTGGTTTCAGAAAGTATTTCATTGGACCCAATGGAGATCACTGGAACAGCCTCAGTTGCACCATAAGGAGTATGGATCTGGGCATGTCCGGACAACATACTTGAAAATTGTTCTATATTTGCAGGGGTCACAGGAGCGCCTGCGGAAATAACACGTCTTAATGTCGGCAGTTTGATATTGTTCTTTTTACCAAATTTACCCACCCGGTTTAACAGGGCCGGAGATGCAAACATATTAGTGATCCCATGATTTTCAATGGCTTCAATAATTTTTACCGGATTTACCAGTGCCGGTTTGGTTGGATCCATATCCGGTATAACCGCTGTCATGCCAAGGATAGGATCAAAAAGGGCGAATAAAGGAAATGTGGGCAGATCAATCTCATCAGGATCAATTTGAAAATGATCTTTGATTTGTTTTATCTGGGCTTGAAAATTACCATGGGTATATATTACTCCCTTGGCAGGTCCGGTTGACCCTGTGGTAAATGCAATGACAGCTGTTTCGTCACTTGTGGTATGGGCTTTTGGATAAGGGTCATCGGTTTGTATCATCAGTTGATCAAGGGTATATCCCCCCCAGAACCATCTTTTTCCTACAGTAACCCAGTGTTTTACTGATTTAAAAAATTTGGGCTTCAGCGTTCGTAAAAGATGAGCTTTTTCAATACCGATAAAGGCCTTTGGCTTACCCTGTTTCAGGCATTGAAGCATTCTGTCGATTCCCATACCCGGATCCACCACAACAGGAACTGCACCGACCTTTAACATGGCAAATATAGTGATAAAAAATTCCATACCCGGCGGAACCATTAAAATTGTTCGGGTCCCTCTTATGATGCCAATCCTTTCAAGACCAAATGCCAGTTTATCCGATTCAGCTTCCAGCTGGTTAAATGTCATTTGACTGTATAAAACCCGGCCTTTCTTGTCTCTGCCGGCAGGATAAACAACAGCTCTTTTATAAGGAAATTTTTCCTGTATTTTTTTAAGACCCAGCGAGATATTTGTATAGGTAGTCATAAGAGTTTCTTTTACCCTAACTTTTCACTAAATGTCAAAACAAAGAATATTTTGTTTGTTTTATTTATTTAAAAAAGCCTGGATTAATTGGCATGATTCTTCAGGCTTATCTTCAAACAGGTAATGGCCTGCATCATGAAAAACATGGGTGACAGCCCGGGGAAATCTTGACTTAAATTCATTTAAGAAGGTAAGATCGAAAACAAAATCTTTTGCCCCCCATAAAAACAATAATGAGGTCTGATCAAGCCTTTTCAGGTTTTGCTCCACATGGTTGACAAGGGCATAGCTTTGATCGTTTGGGGTAAGGGGTATATCCTGAACAAACTTTAAGGTAGCAATCCTGTTTTTCCAACTATTATATGGTTCCACAAGACCTTTTTTGACATCAGGGGCTAATTTTGTCTTACTGCCAAGAAAAAGAGCACCTTTTGCAAACACATTCAATCCAAGTACAGCAGGGATTGCAAAAATCTTAATAGTTTTAATCAACCATAAGCGGAATGGAAATCTTTTCCCCTTTGGCAGGAAAAACCCCGAGGTGTTGGTAATAATAATTTTATCAATTTTATCCGGGTGATCCACTGCCCAGGCAAGACCGATCATCCCACCCCAGTCATGCAGGACCAGATTTATTTTTTCATTGATTTTAAGACGGGTTATCAGGGTATCAAGATCTTGCACTCTTGATTCAAGGGTGTATTTATATGTTTTTGCATCGGGTTTATCTGAAAAACCACATCCAATATGATCCAGGGCAATTGTACGAAAATCATTTGAAAGCGACTGAATAAGGCCACGAAAATAAAATGACCAGGTTGGATTCCCGTGTATCATGAGAACAGGTTTGCCTTCTCCTTTGTCAATATAGTGGAGATCGTGCCCATTAATGTTCATGAAATTGGAATTAAAGGGATAGAGATTTTCAAACCCTTTTGTGGATGTCAGTTTATTATTGATGCATTTTTCTACCATTGGACACCCAGAATATAACAATTCAATCCAGATCCAACACCTATAAATGCTACAAAATCATCTGGTTGCAAAAAGCCTCTTTCATCTGCAATGGCTGCAGTAAGGGGAAGTGAAACAGTTCCAATATTGCCAAGAAAAGGAAAAGTGGCAAAGTCTTTTTTTATATCCTGGTTCAAGACCTGGTAAAATCTCTGATGGTGAGCCGCTCCTACCTGGTGACCGATAAATTTATTTGGCTTGTCTTCTGATAAATCAAATTCTTTTTTAAATTCATCAAAGGTTTTTTTAGCAAGGGTAAGACCGTTTTCAAGAACTTCCTGGGCCTGGGTTCGCATGATCACTTTAGAATCTGTGGGCATACCTTTTTGTTCAAATCCCCAGTGGCAAAGTCTGTGATGTTTAATTGCATTTTTTACCACTCCGCCTTTAAGAGCGTGTCTTGGGTGATCTGGATTACCAATTGTTCCATTGGTCAACAAAACAGCCGCTGCTCCAGAACCCCCTGTCATCGTGGCAATGGCATTTTTATAAAACTCAACGCTTTTATTGGTGTTGATCTCATCAATGGTTGAATCAACAATCTGTCGTGCGGTTTCACAGGAGACTACAAGCCCTGCATTTATATTGCCCAGCTCTATTTCATTGGCCACCTGTACTATACCGGTAATCATTCCTAAACAGGCACTTTTAACATCGTAAATATGAGCATTTCCCCCAATATTCAACTGGTCGGCAACAGAACAGGAAGTAGCCGGTTCAAATCCATCCTGACAGACCCCGCAATATACAAGAGCCCCGATCTGATCAGCCGGGATATTGGCTTCATCAAGTGCTCTTTGTCCTGCAATGGCAGCATGATCGGCAAGAACATGTTCTTTATCCCAAAAACGTCTTTCTTTTATTCCGGTCAGAACTTCAAGTTGTCCCGGCCCAAACCCTACTGCTCCATAAAAAGGAGCCAGTTTTTCCTCAAGTTCAGTTGTTGTTACTACATGGGGGGCAAGTTCATACCCAAATGATTCAATAAATACCTTAGAATATCTCATTGCTTTCTCCAGAAAGAGTCAAGGTTGTTTTTTGTAAGACCCACAAGTTTCATCCCCATATTTTTATACAGAACAATTCTCAACTCATCTGAAAACATGTGGGCATCAGCTATAATATAGGGTTCAGGATTATATCCCATTTCTTTAATTTCAATTTCATACCGGGCTTTTTTTGTTTCAGGGGTCACAGGTCCCCGGCATTTTAAATCACTTTCATTATTTTCAATGACATCATAAAAAACATCATCCCGATCGCTTACCCAACCCATTCGCTGGGTGAAAATTCTTAAGGCATGTGCACAGCATTCATACATCAGAGTGCCCGGCATAACCTGGTCATCAATGAAATGGCAGGTTAAAAACCATTCATCCGGATGGATGTCTGCCTGGGCGATAATAGTGCCTAAACCAAATCTTCCGCCAAAGGGATCAAACTTTAGAACCCTGTCAACAAGATGCATCCTTTTGCCGGGAAGTTTAAGATGTTTTCCAAGCTTAACCTTGTTAAATTGCTTTCCAAAGGCTTTGCCAAGATCTCCCATTCTCAGGGCCTCAATCTTTTCATCGGAAAAGCTCTCTTTTTTGACCGGGACCAGGGAAGAAAATTTACCATGGGGCAAGATTTTTTTTAAGGCATCGGCTTTAAGAATAATACCGCCTGAGTTGTCAACCTCTTCTTCAGTAAAAAATCCTGCACAACCGTCCCTCATGGAAATTAATAATTGCTTATTAATATATCCTTTATAATGGAAAAAAAATAAATACACCTCGCCTTGTTTTAAAAATCGATCAATTTCAATATGATACTCAATCGTTTCAAATGGTTCGGGCAAAGTCCTGTGAAAAGTGACTTTGGCATCCAAAAGCCTGTACTTTCTTTTACCCTTTATCCTGTGATCAATACCCAGCCAGGCACATAAAAAAAGGTCTGCCTGCCCTGCTTCAATGGATATGGAAACAGGAGCCTTTCCACCATCCAGATACCAAGCACCTTCTTTTACATCATGCTGTGTAATAATTTTACCTGATGTTAAGGACAACATCTCGCCCTGGATATCCATAATCCTGTCTACCAGCATCAATGGTTCATCCGGAAGCCTCACCCGGACAGGATATGTATCGATAACTTCAAATTCTTTTCCCAGCACATGAGAGGCTTTACCTCTGGCGTACTCAAGACATTGTTCCCTGTCCAGAAAAGGAGATTTTCCTTGCGATTCAATCTTTAATTCCGGAATACTGACTTGGCCTTCTTGCCCTGCCCTTTTTGGCGTTGACAATTCATCAAAGTTTTGCATGACGTTTCCGGCAAGCTGGGTTAAGGCTTGAAACTGGTTTTCAAAAATTTGCATATTTGCTTTTGAAAATTCAAGAAATTTTTCGTGGGCAATGGATGTGGCATGGCTGCCTTTGGCTATCAGAGTTGGATCAAAAATAAGGGAATCTTGTTCAGTTTTGTTTTGAATAATTTCATCAGGTTTTTTTTTCGATGTTTCTTTTGTGGCCGTTGTTTGAGCTGTCACTGGGGATATAATTTCATTAATAGAATGATGTTCCCAGATTTTTAAAAGAACCTCTTCAGAAATCTGTCGCGGATTCGTTTTTAAAATATATTCTTTTTGCAACAAAGCCTTATGAACAGATGATTTATTTTTTTTATTAAAAGAAAAGACAGGGTCACTGCGTTTACCAGCCTTACCCGCTTGAAGGTTTTCCTCAAGGATCACATGAGAACAAGCACCATCCATGGTTATGGATGCAACACAGGCTTTTCTAAGCGATTTTGGGTTTGGTTTGTTCCAATGTAATATTGCATCATTAAAGCAAAAAAGGTCTTTATCAAATTTTTCAAATCCTGGAGTTAAATTTTTATTGGAAGGTATTAGTTTATTATTGAGACAAAGAGCTGTTTTAATAACAGAAAACAATCCAGCTGTCCCCCTGGTGTTTCCAACAACATAAGATGTTGCTGTTACATGACAGGGCAAAATGCTCGGATCTTTTAAAAACATCTTATTTAATACCTTGATCTCGGTTGCATCATCTTCTTTTATCCCTGAACAACTTATTTCATAAAGACCAATTTCCTGTAATGATGTTTTTGAATCTTTAAGAGCATTTGTAAGGGAACTTTCATAAAGAGTTTGTAACACTGTTGAATCAACCTCTGTTTCACCAGGGATAGCTCCACTGCTTGCACCGGCAACTCCAGTTATAACACCATAAATATGGTCATTGTCTTCAATGGCCTGATCCAGGCGTTTTAAAACAATGGCACAAGCTCCCTCAGAAGGAGGCACTTCTTTACCATGGGGTTTGGCAATTTCATTGATAGCAAACTGCCGGATATCCCCTGCAAGGTCAACACAGCCACATATAAAAGCATCGGTTTCATTAGCGCTTAAAGAATGGACAGCGGTTTCAACTGCCTTGATACCGGAAGCTGCTCCAGCAGACAGGGTAAAACAAGGTCCACCAAGTTGAAATTCCCGGGCCACTCGTGATGCCACAATTCCACCCAGTGCACCCAAAGTACGGTTAAAGGTTAAAGGATGAGAAATAAAGTCTTTAAGCTTTTCATTTAGATGATTGATTTTCCATCGAAGATAAAAATCTGTAGCCCCATAATCAAATTCGATTCCAATAGCACAACCGATATGATGTCTCAGAGGTTCTTTTGGTAATGGTCTTGGGTTAATCCCTGCATCTTCCAATGCTCCTTTAGCAGCTTTAAGAAGAAGAATATGCTGGGGCAAAATATCTGCCATTTGATTGGGAGGAATATGGAATTCACCAAAGGCAAAAGACAAATCATCCAGGTAAAATCCCGGCTTCCCTTGAAAAATATGGGACTCATTTTTTCTCCACCTTAATCCTGGTGGTTCAGGTCTTAATTTAGCTTTATTAAAAACAAGCTCATTAAACCGGGACAAGGAGGAACAATTTTTTGCAATGGTTTCCATACCAACGATGGCACATGGAACCATTTTTAACATTTCTTTTTTTGACACCTTTTTTGTATCAATTTTTGTATCAATAACTGCTTGTTTATTATTTTTTATTATATAACGATTTGAATCGGATTTAAATTCTTCAACCAAAAGATGGGCATTGATTCCACCAAAACCAAAAGCGCTGATTCCCGCTTTTCTTGTTGAATTAAGGGATTGCGGGTCCCAGTCTTCAACCTGGGTTTGAACCTTGATATTGCTATCATTTAAAAGGCTTTTAGAGAAAGGAGCTGTATAATTCAATGATGGTGGCAAAAAGCCTTCATTCATTGAAAGAATCGTTTTTATAAATCCTGCTGCTCCTGCTGCCGTTAAAAGATGTCCAGTCATTGATTTGACAGATCCGATGGAAAGCGTTTTATCCGGGCAATCAAAACCGCTAAGCAATTTATGTATACTGGAAAGTTCAACCTGATCTCCCACAGGTGTACCTGAACCATGGCATTCCATATACTGAATGTCCAAAGGCGACCATGATGCCTGTTTATAAGCCTGGATCATTGCACGGACCTGTCCTTCTTTAGCAGGACCCACAAGGGTTCCTTCAATATCATTTGACACTCCTGCTCCAGTGATAACAGCATGAATTTTATCACCGCAGGAAATAGCATCTTCAAGTCTTTTTAAAACAACAATGCCGGTTCCTTCTCCCACCACAAGTCCATCGGCATTTTTATCAAAAGGAGAACATCTGCCCGAGGGAGACAAGGCCTGAAGCTGTGTAAACCCGATCTGTGTATATAGTGAATCCGGTCTTGAAACACCACCGGCCACCATGATATCTGCTTTTTTTAAATGAAGATGCTCGCAGGCAAGCTTGATGGAATATAAGGATGAGGCGCAAGCAGCATCAAGGGTGAAGCATCCACCCTGCAAACCCATGGCCCTTGCAAGGATGGAAGCTGGAAGCGATACCACGCCTGCGTTTGAAAAATCTCTGGGAACCAGTCCTTTATAATTTTTATTACAATTGCATAGAATCTGCCAGGAAATTTGAGAAGAAGCATCAGTAGGAAGGGCAATGGCAGCTAAGATCACACCGGTTCGCTTTTTATCTTCTTTTGTATGGGAACATTGTAAAAAAGCATCTCTTCCTGCATGCAGAACAAGTTGATGTAATGGATCGAGACTTGATAAAAAATCTTTATCCACTAGAAAACCCGTGGGATCAAAAAGAAAATTTTCAATAAGGCCGGCTTTGTCGGAAATGGCCTTGTCAGGAAGGGTTTGAGGGGAGATAAAATCTTTTACAGGCCTAACCCAGCGATGATCCGGCACTAAGATGACACAATCCTTTTTATGGATAATATTGTCAAGGAATTGCCTGGTATCAAGAGCCTTGGGAAATACCCCGGCCATACCTACAACCGCTATTTTCCCAATGTTCTTTATGTAACGAGTTTTCATAGAAGAGTAATAATTTAGAACTCAGACAATTTCAAGCAAGCTGTGTAAAATTTGTGTAAAATTTAGTTTCAGGAGTAAATAAGGAAAAAGCCTTGTACAACAGATTTCAGTAAAAGCCACAAGGTTATTCCAACAAAAAGAACTGCCAATGATTTATCAAAAATATTTTCCGGTCTTTTTTCATTATAGCCAAATATCCAGCCAAAAAATATACCGGCGAGCAATCCTCCGCCATGACCCCAGTTATTAATATTTGGCATAAGAAAACCAATCAGGACAAGGGTAATAACCCAACCAGTGGTCTGTTTGTAAACAAGCTGACCCCATTGTCCGCCTCTTGATTTTCCAAAAAAAAGAGCAGCTCCGATCAGTCCGCAAAGCCCTGATGAAGCGCCAATGGTAAGGTATACATTGCCAAAATATGACAATAAAAATCCTGCAACTCCGGTCAGCGTATAAATTGAAAACATTCGAGACAACCCAAATTCTTTCATAACTAAAGGCGCAAGCGTTTTTAAGGCCATCATATTGAACAGAATATGGAGAAGCCCTCCGTGGAGCCAGTTGGCAGTAATCAGAGACCACCATGCTTCAAATTTAACAATGGGGAGCCTGCCGGATGCACCAAGGAAATTTAATACATCCATGGATGGGGTAAAGGCATAAAACGGATTAAATGACAGGATCATATTTTTGCCACTATAAATCAGACTGATAAAAAACATGATGGCATTTGTATAAGTCATTGCATTCATGACAAAGGAAGGTGTAAGAAATGCATTATTTTTTTCATATTGAGTCATCATTGTCCGGTTTTATAAGGTGTATCCCAGTTAAAGTCAATATTGGTTAAAGTCAATATGGGTTAAAGTCAATATGGCTTGCTCGGAAAATTATGACTTGAAAATAACCAGTTATAAGTTAAAATCAATATTTGAATTTAATTTATTAGGTTATTAAATGAGTCTGCTTTCGACTTTCAGCCCAGCTATTGACATGTTTATCCTTGCTGCAAAAGCATAATTTGATCTTTCTAAAGGAAAACCTATGACCTTATATAATCCAATTATATAATCCCATGGTTAAAATGAAGGTCCCAAGCTAGGGAGAGACAGTCATTAACCTTATATGGGATGTGAAAGCAGCAAGGGGCTTTGGAAAAGATGTCTATTTTGAAATGGCTGCAACAGATATCAGAGCGCTTCCAAAACTTGAAGGAACTATCCATGTAAACATGGTACTCATTATTAAGTTTATGGCCAACTATTTTTTCAACCCTGGCAATCCCCGGAAATTAGTAAAAGAGACGATGCTGCCTGTGATGAATTTTTATTTAACCAGGGACTCACAAAATGAATCCTTGATCAATTCCTTTTTATTCTCCAGCTTTTCGGAGAATATCTTTTATGCCTGCTTTTAAAAGAGGCGGAATTAAAAATAGTTTTGCCTTTCCTGCACCCCTGGCATCCAGGAATGTATATTCAATTGTCATGTTTGTTTTTTTCAGAGCTTTTATATTTTTATCAAGAAGGATAAAATGGTAATTTAAAATACCATAGGCAATGGCTCCGAGTATTATGATTAGAATCGCAAAGTTTTTCATCTGCATCCTCCAAATAGAAAAATGATTATAAGGCGAATCTTATACCGAAATAAATATTATGGCTTGCATATTCTGCTGTTGCCGTACCAATGTCCATCTCTGCAGTTTTAAAATAACGATATCT
>JABIYQ010000128.1 GCA_018702715.1 Desulfobacula sp.
CACTCTTAAATGGGCGGTCAGGTATTAGCCCTGAAATGGCTTTGCGATTATCAAAAGTGTTTGGTCGTACTCCTGAAGGGTGGCTCCGCCTACAGATCCAATATGACTTATGGAAAACCAGACAATCTATTGATATTGAAGACTTAAAACGGATAGAAGCTGCTTAAGACAAAAATGGATCTGGACTAATGTGCATTAAAAAAGGGCTGTTTCCTCAGTTAAATGGGAAACAGCCCTTTTGCTTTAGAGCAGGGAGCTTCTAACTATAATCTTTCAAATATGGCTGCAGCGCCCATACCGCCGCCAATGCACATGGAAACAATACCATATTTTCCATGAACCTCTTTCAGGTTGGCAAGACAGGTGGCAGTGAGTTTTGCACCCGTGCATCCCAGAGGATGGCCCAATGCAATGGCACCGCCATGAATATTGATTTTGTCCATAACCTTTTCAATGCCAAGCTCCCTTATGCAGTAAAGAGCCTGGGAGGCAAACGCTTCATTGATTTCAAAGATATCAATATCATCAATTGAGAGGCCGGCCTGCTCAAGAACCTTTGGAATGGCATAAAGAGGTCCCACACCCATTTCATCAGACTTGCAGCCGATGGTTGAATAGGAAACAAATTTTGCAATGGGTTCAAGCCCTAATTCATCACATTTTTCTTTTGAAGCAATAATGGTTGCAGCAGCCCCGTCCGTTGTCTGGGAGGAGTTCCCTGCAGTTACACTGCCAGCAGCTGAAAAAACAGTACGAAGTTTTGAAAGCCCTTCAGCACTTGAAACTCTTATGCCATCATCGTGTTCAACAATAAATGTTTCTTTTTTATAGGTGTCGTCTGCCTGTTTGACGTATTTTGTGGCCGGCGTGGGAACGATTTCAGTAAAAAGACCATTGTCTCTTGCTTTAGCCGCTTTTGCCTGGGAATTTGCTGCAAATATATCCTGGTCTTCCCTGGATATATTGTATCGTGAGGCGACGTTTTCTGCTGTTATACCCATGGAAATAAACATTTCCGGGTTGGTTTTGGAAAATTCAGGGTGAGGACGGGGATTCAGTCCGGTCATAGGAACAAAACTCATGGATTCAAGACCCGCACCTATGGTCACATCAGACCAGCCCATCTGGACTCTCATGGATGCAAGGGCAATGGCCTCAATACCGGAAGCACAGAACCTGTTAACGGTTGCACCGGATACTTTATCGGGAAATCCAGCCATTTTGGCTGCAACTCTACCGATGTTAAGTCCTTGCTCAGCCTCGGGGAATGCGCATCCCACCATCACATCATCCAGATGTTCAGGTTCAAGGTTTTTGGTCCTTTCAACAGCAGACTTCATGATAAAGGAAATAAGCTCTTCCGGCCTTGTCTGGTTAAAAAGGCCTTTTTTCTGTTTGCAGCCAGGGGTTCTGACTGATTGTACAATATATGCGTCTCTCATGTCTTAATTCCTCCTTTAGTTTCTGAGTGGTTTGCCAGTTTTAAGCATGTGATCGATTCTGGCAACGGTTTTTTCTTCTTTGCAAAAGTCAACAAAAGCCTCTCTTTCAAGTTTCAAGATCGTGTCTTCATCAACAGTACTTCCCACTCTTACATCACCACCACTCATTACATAAGCGATTCGTTTGGCAAGAAATGCATCATATTCACTCATAAACTTTCCTTTGAGCATGTTGAAGATTTCCGCATTCACCATACCCTGGCCTGCATCTCCCATAACAATAAGGGGCTGTTTGGAAGGCGGCACATATCCGTCGTCAACCATTTTAAGGACTTCTTTTTTTGCTTCACCGATGAGGTTGTCACGATTGAATACGATTCTGTCTGCAAGACCAAGAAAACCATTTCCCCTTGCCTGGGCTGCAGACATGGACACGGCAGCCATCCCGACTTTCATAAAGGCCGGAACAAATAATTTTGCCAGATCAATATCTTTTGCCGTTTTAGCCGGAAGGGCATTGATATATTTTTTCCACAGATTCATGCATCCCCCGCCGCCGGGAAGAAGACCCACTCCGATTTCCACAAGTCCCATATACAATTCTGAATGGGCCACCATTTTATCTGCACTCAGGCAAACTTCACATCCACCGCCCAGTACAAGTCCGTATGGTGCTGCAATCACGGGGAAGGGTGAATATTTTGCTCTCTGGATGCTTTTATGACCCTCTTTCAGGAAGGCATCGATTTCAGCATATTTTTTATCATGGCAAAATTTTGAAACAACACTAAGATCCGCTCCTGCTGAAAATGCCCCCGGCATACCGCCGGCTTCATTGCCGATAACAAGTCCTGCCCCGTTATTATCTACATAATCAAGGGCTTGGGCCAGGACCTCAAAAATTTCTTGATTGAGAGCATTCATTTTTGAGTGAAATTCAATACAGAAGACATCATCACCAATATCAACAAGACTGGCGGATTTATTTCCCATAACGGTTTTATTGTTACCCTTGGCTGCGGCAATGGAAACCATGTTTTTACTGACGGGAACTTTTTTGTAAGATTCAGATGCAAAATCATAAAAATATTTGATCCCGCTTTCAAGCTTGTAAAAGCTTGCATTTCCTTTTGCCAGCATTTTTTTCACATTGGCTGGAACATTAAAACCTTCTTTTTCTATTCTTTCAACAGCTTCTTTTACACCATAGGCATCCCAGGCTTCAAAGGGACCCATTTCAAAACTGTAACCCCATTTCATGGAATTATCGATTTCCACAATGGTATCGGCAATTTCAGGAATCCGGTTGGCTGCATATAAAAAATTGTTGGCAGCCATTTTCCAGGCAAATTTGCCGCCCTTGTCATCCCCGTTTAGAACGCAGCATACTTTTTCTTTTAAGGTTGATTTTTTCTTTGCTTCATCAATACAGGGAAAAGAAGGTCTTACCAGGTCTTCATATTCCATTGTAGAGGGATTTAAGACCTTTCTTATTTTCTTCCATTCCGGGGTTAGTTCGGTTTTATAAAATCCGCCCTGGGTTTTATTGCCCAGAAGATTTTTCTCTGCCATTTTATTGATAAATTCAGGCAGGAGATGCGTATCCCGCTGTTCATCATCTGGACAGAGGTCATAGGAGTTTTTAAGGACGTGGATCATGGTGTCCAGTCCCACAAGATCGGTGGTTTTAAAAATGGCGGTTCTGGGACGACCGAGAGCCGGGCCAAAGACCGCATCCACTTCGGGAATGGTCATGTCGCTTTCAAGCATTTCATTTATAACCGCTCCGATGCCCTGAACACCAATCCTGTTGCCGACAAAGTTGGGGGTATCTTTTGCCCAGACAATGCCTTTGCCCAGGTTTTTTTCTCCAAATGCTGCAATAAATTCAAGAATTTCAGGCAGGGTATCTGCACCGGGGATCAATTCTAAAAGGTGCATATAGCGAACAGGGTTGAAAAAATGTGTTCCCATGAAATGTTCTTTAAATTCTTTTGAAAACCCCTCACAAATATCTTGCAGAGGAATACCGGACGTATTTGAGGTAACAATTGAACCGGGTTTTCTTATTTTCTCAACTTTTGTGAAAAGATCTCTTTTGATGCCAAGATTTTCAACAACAACTTCAATGATCCAGTCGCATTCAGCAAGTGTTTCAATGTTGTCATCCAGATTGCCAATGGTGATGAGCCCGGCATCTTTTTTGTTGAAAAATAAAGATGGATTTGAACCCAGTGCTGCATCAAGACCTGCTTTGACAATCCGGTTACGGGCAGTGGGGTCATTTTTTTCTTTGTCTTTTAAATCAAATGGAACGATATCCAAAAGCTGCACCTTTACACCGGCTCCGGCAAGAAGTGCAGCAATACCGCCTCCCATGATTCCAGACCCGATCACAGCCGCCTTTCTGACTTTTCTTATCATAATTTCCTCCTATGTAGTTCAAGGGTTATTAACATTTATGAATGAGCATTCATTTTTGATTATCAAATAATTGTCAAGAATGTCAAGAAAAATTATTGAGAAAGAAAGAACGGTTCATCAGAAAATTTTACATTCAATTTCAAACTGTTATATATATTGATGATTTAAAGTTGATCGCATGGATATCTAATGCAAAAAAAAGAAAAGCGTGTGAATGAGCATTCATGAATATGTTTTACCTTACCTTGTAAAAAATAGGGGCTTCTGATAATGTGACGCTTTGGTTTTTAAGGATATTTGTTAATCGGAGATGCTTGATGGCGCTAAATGATCCAAAGGTTAAATTTTCTGAAACCCTGAACATAGACTCATTGGCGGGTTTTATTTCAACCCTTCAAAAAGAATCTGGCGATATCCCCTGGCACATAGATGGGAAGACAGATCCATGGGATCTTGTTGAGACAATCATGGGTCTGAATATTGGAAAGCGCTTTGATGAATCTTACAATGCCTTTGAGTGGCTGAAAAGAATGCAGAATTCAGATGGATCATGGTATTCTTCTTATAACGATGGAATTCCCGGAGATAGAACCTGTGAAACCCATATGGCCGCCTATATTGCCGTGGGACTTTTTCATACCTGGTTAATGAATAAAGACTTTTCTTTTCTTGAATATTATTGGTCGACAATGAAAAAAGGAATTAATTATGCCATCAGCCTTCAGACAAAAGGCGGAGAAATATACTGGGCTAAAAGTCCGGAAGGCAAAATTGATCCCATGTCTCTTCTGGCAGGTTCCAGTTCAATTTTCCTTAGTTTAAAATGTGGTCTGGCGCTTGCATCTATTCTTGGAAAACGAAAAGTTGAATGGGAAATTTCTTTTGATAAACTGGGTAAATCCATTCGGGAAAATATCCATTTTTACAATGTCAGCAAATCCAGATTTTCAATGTATTGGTTTTACCCCATTTTAAGCGGGGCGCTGACAGGAGAAAAGGCAAATAATAGAATTGAAAAATACTGGGATAAATATGTTATAGATGGTCAGGGGGTAAAATGTGTGTCAGATCAACCCTGGGTCACCATTGCTGAAACATCTGAACTTGTTCTTGCCCTGCATGGTGTGGGAAAAATTGAAACAGCAAAGCTTGTATTCTCCTGGATCCAGGACAGAGTTTATAAGGATAACACTTTCTGGTGCGGGTATACCTATCCTGACATGGTGATCTGGCCTGAAGAAAAAATATCATGGACCAATGCAGTGGTTCTTCTGGCAGCCGACGCAATTTACTCTCTTACACCGGCATCAGGTCTTTTTTCCCACAGGTCATGGGATGGATTTATTTATACGGATCTTGTCAATTGATAAAAGATTATCGACCCTATTATATCAAAAAAGCATGGTACAGACTCCAGCATCTGTATATCCGTCACAAGCTTGCCCCCCAGCTGACATCCCTTGGAAAACACCCTTTCATAGTAAAGCCCTGGCATATTGAAATATTTGGAGGGCCGGTCAGCATTGGGAACAATGTCACCCTTTTGGGATGCTCTGATAAAAAGACCCGGCTGACGGTGTGGTCGGATAGAAAAGATATACGGGGAATTACAATAGGAGATCATGTCCTGATCTCCCCCGGAGTAAGAATAAGTGCTGCCAACAATATATCTATAGCTGACTCCTGTATGCTGGCAAGCCACGTTTATATTACTGATTCAGACTGGCACGGGATATATGACAGATCAATGCCACCCAAAGAGAAAAGTTTTGTTGTGCTTGAAGAAAATGTATGGGTTGGGGATAGTTCAATTATCTGCAAAGGGGTGACGATTGGCAAAAACAGCATTATAGGCGCAGGGTCTGTGGTTACTTCAGATGTGCCGGCCAATGTGATTGCCGCTGGAAATCCTGCTAAAATTATTAAAAAACTGGTACTTGATAAACCCATCATTACACGTAAGGACAGGTTTTCAGATACTGATACAATGACCCAGGCTCTGGTGTCTGCTGAAAAAGAGTTTCTTAAAGGCAACACCCTTTTAGGTTGGATCAGGTCATGGTTTTTTCCAAAAAAATAAAATTAATTCAAAAAAGTTAATTCAAAAAGATCAAACCATTTTTTTTAAGATGCTATAAAGTTGTTTAAGACTGCCATTTAGTTTTTCAATATCAAAGGATTGAGAATATTGATGGAGTTTTAAGCCAAATTCTGTGAGTTCAGGTATGTGTGAGGCTTGCCCAATTCTTATTATATTTTGTGTAATAATGTGAATATCCCTTATTTTTAAGCCCTCTTGAGATTCAGGTATGAGCTGAAAAATTTCAGAATTTATTTTTTTCTTTAAGTCATTGTTATTCATGCAGTATTTTTTTAATATTTCAATTGATAAAATTCTGTCATGGTTTTTTTTCTTTAAAATTGAGTTAGATCCGTTTTGATGCTCAACAAGGGTTTTTGTTGCTATCTCACTATCATATGGTGTGAATTGAATCCCAGGTAAGATAAGGTTAAAAACAGTGCCTTTACCAACAACACTCTCAACCTGGATAAGGCCTCCCATTGATTCAACCAGATGTTTGCATATGGAAAGTCCAAGACCGGTTCCGCCATATTTTCTGCTGATTTTTGAAGAAGCTTGCTGAAAAGAGTCAAAAATAATATTCAGTTTGTCTTCAGCAATTCCAATACCAGTGTCTTCGATGGAAATGGCAAGATCAATTTTACGTGTGACCTCCAGGTTATGCGTGACCTTCAGGTTATGCGTGACCTTCAGGTTATTTGTGACCTGCAGGTTACTGTTATCTTTATTTGTTTTTTCCTGATGAATCCTGAGCTTAACATGGCCATTGTTTGTGAATTTAACAGCATTATCAATAAGATTGACAAGGATTTGTCGGAGCCTTGTATCATCCAAAAAAAGTTTATCAGGGAGTTTATTGTCCAGTTCTATATCAAATTCAATGGATTTTCCTTTAATTCTGGTTTTAAATAGTTGGAAAATGTCATCTAACAACACATGGATATTTACAAACCTTTTGTTGATTTCCAGCCTGCCAGCCTCCATCTTTGATAGGTCGAGAATATCGTTAATAAGCGCCAGCAGATTTTCCCCGGCGATTTTGATGGCGTTTAAATAATTGTCTTCCTGGGGTTTATTGATCATGGTTGACAAAATCTCGCTAAAACCAATGATAGAATTTAAGGGCGTCCTGATTTCATGGCTGATATTAGCAAGAAATTCATTTTTTGCCTTATACGCCTTTTTCAGCTCGGTTTCTTTTATTTTCCGTTCTTCAAGCTCATTGTTCAAGGTTTGATTCAGCAAAAAAAGTTCCCTGGTTCTTTCTTCAACCTGATGTTCCAGTCCCAAATAGGATTTTTTTAATGCTTCCTGGGCAAGTTTTTGTTCGCTGATATTTCTTGAGTTTATAACAAATCCTTTGATAGCCGGATGATCCAGGAGATTTTCACTGGTGGATACAAGCGTGCACCAGTGCCCATCATAATGTTTAAACCTGTATTCTGAATTCTTTGTAACAATCTCAGCTCGGATTCTTTTTTTAAATATTGAGAACATTAGTTCTTTTTCATCGGGATGAACATAATCAAAAATATTTTTACCAATCATGTCTTTTGGATTATATCCAAGAATCCTTTTCATGGATGGACTTGAGTAAATAAACCTTCCTTTTGAATCTGTAATAGTCACAATATCAGTAGCATTTTCAATCAGAGATCTGAAATATTCTTCACTGTATTTCAATGCAGTCAGGGTTTTTTTTAACTTGGCAGCCATTCTGTTAAATTCTTGGGCAAGATTGGCAAATTCATCCCGGGTTTTGATTGAAATTATTGTGTCAAGGTCGCCTTTGCCTATGCGTTCAGCCCCTTGAACCAATGACTGCAACGGTTTCATAAGATGACGGCTTAAGCCCATTAAAGCCAATGGTAGAATAATGGCGGCAATGACTCCAAGGGATAAAAGATATGGCTTCATCTGGTCTGCCAACCCAAAGACATCTTTTTCAGGATCAATGGCAAGCACAAACCAGTTCCATTCCGGGAAAAATTCGTAGATGGCAAGCGCTTTTTCATTTTGAAAGTTTAAAAACAAGCGCCCTCTTTCATATTTTAAAAGGCTGTGCCAGTTTTTTGCACCCACGCTCATACCAGCTAAATATTTGTCCGGGTGAAATATTATGGTACCATGGGTATCTACCACAAGAAAATACCCTTTTCCCCCAATTTTAATTGTAGATATTTCCTTTATGGCATCCATCTTGGCTTTTACAACGCTTGCTGAAATTTTTTCCAAACTGTATCTGTGAAGGATGCTTTCATGTTTTTTTACAATTCCTATGGCTTCCGATGCCCTTGTTGATAGCCATTCCTCAGCAAGATATGTCAGGGCATTGCGTGAAAAATAGTAAGATATGCCAACCGTTGCAATAAGGAAAAAAAAGACTAGCGGCAGGGTGGTGACAAGTATTTTTGTATAAGTTTTCATGGATTATCCATAGCTGTTCAAAAAAACAAGATCAACACAATTATTCAATTTTTTTTATATTTGTTTTTTCCGTAAACTGAGGGTAGAGTGCCATGGTTGAAACAAGAGGATGCCCGTAATCCACCTGATTTTGTTTAACATATCCTTGCCTGGTAAACATGATGGGATATGCAGCCATGTCATTTAATATCCTTATCTGAGCCTGGACCCACAGGTTGATTTGTGTCTCTGGATTAATTTCCAGACGCGCGGCTTCAATGAGTTTATCTATTTTGTTATAATGGGAAAAATTTGTGTCCGGCTTTTTGCCCGTGACAACAATGGAATCCGAGTGAAAAAACCGTGTCAGATAGGCATCTGCATTGGGCCGCCATGCCGGATAGATGACAAGGGGTTTCGGGTTTTTCCGTATTTGTTTGTGCATATTTGAGTGTGTTTCAATCTTTACATTTAAGAGGATGTTAACTTTTGCAAGCTGTTTTTTGAGTGTGTTATAATAGGTCTGATATATCGATTTTTCAGAGGATACAAGATCCAGTGTAAACCCTTCGGGATATCCGGCTTCTTTTAGCAAATGTCTTGCCTTATCAAGATCTTGAGAGTATTCCAGGTTTAAGACCAGAACATCTTCCCTGGATAATCCTCCGGGTAAAAATTGATCCGGCACCTGGGAATAAACGCTTCTCGCGATTTCGGAGCTGATTGTGCTGAGGAAAGATTGCCTGCTTATGCTAAATGCAATGGCCTGCCTCACCCTGATGTCATCCAAAGGTTTCATTTGTGTGTTAAAATATAGCGACGCGACCTCGCCTACACCATGGGTATCAAAACTAAGGTTTTTTTCATCCTTAATAGAATCAGACCATCCTTTACTACCATGGCCTGTGATAACATCCAGCCCACCTTTTTTTATCACTTCTAAACGATCATTAACATCAGGGATGAAATGTATCTGTACACCGTCAAGCCGGGGTCTCCCCCTGAAATACTGGTGATGGGCCTTTAAGGACAGATGCCCTTTTTTATCATACCGATGAAAGGCAAATGGGCCCGTTCCGACGGGATGTTTTGTAAAAGAATCATATCCCATGGTCTCCACAGCTTTTTGGCTTACAATGAATCCACCGTTATAATTTGTGATCTTTGGGAAGAATAAAATGGGAGAAACAGGTTTGTCCAGAATGATCTGAACCTTGTAGGGGCCAATTTTTTCAATGACCATACCGGTATACTCGCCGGAATAGGTACTGAATTTTTTATTTTTAGATTTATTCAAGGAAAAAACCACATCATCGGCTGTCAGTTCATAGGCAGGGGTTTTGGGGCCTTTATGAAACATAACACCGCGACGTAGATGAATCGTCCATATCTGTTTGCCGTGGGATAATTCAAATCCAGGCATTTTTTTGGCAAGATCCGGTTCAATGTGGGGGGCATTGCCCGGCTTGTAGCGTAACAGCCCATTGAAAACCATGTCTGCAAATGCCCTGTCCTGGGACCCGGCAGCAAAATGCGGGTCCAGCTTTCCCATGGCACTGACATTCATACCAAATTTAAGAATCCGGTCATTTGAAGATTCTGTTGAGCCGGCATTTGTAAAAAAAAATGTCAAAGATATTAATGCGGATAAAAACAGGATAATAAAGAAATGGTTTCTCATAATCGGTGCATCCTTTTTTAAAGTACATCCGAACCTGACTCGTTTCATTCAAACATCAATGTATGCATATCATGGACATATAAATTTTTAAAGTTTCCAAAATAAGAACAAATCAAATTTACATAAAAAGTGCAACAGACATGGATACAATAGAGAGTATTGTTGACAGCATTATAATTGCGGACGCCAGCTGGGTATCGCTATTCAGCTGGGCTGAGAGAACATATATGGCTGTTGATGTGGGTAATGTGAAAAAAATCATACCGGCCTTAAAAGAAATGCCGGTAACTGAGAAGGCTTTTAATAAAAAAAATCCTATTGCCGGTAGAATCAGTCCTTTTAACAGGGATGCGATAAAAGAAACTTTTGTATTGAGTTTAAGACCTGTGATTGTCAATGACCCACCGATGGAAATAAGTGCCAAAGGCATTGTGACAGCTGTCATAAGGGTAAAGGTGTTATCAATAAAAACAGGAAAAGAAAACTGGAATTTTGAAAAAAAAAGCCCGGCCATACACCCAAGAATTAAAGGATTGGAAATCAACGCTTTTAAAAGATACTTTGTGTTTTGTCCAATGCTTCCCTTTTTACCGGAATGCCAGATCAATGTTGAGACTGCAAGAACGTTTATTATGGGAATGGCAAATCCGATCAAAATACCAAAGGATCGGATGCCTGATTCTCCAAGGGTATTCATGACAATGGCCATGCCGATATAGGTGTTAAATCTATAACAGGCCTGGGAAAAGGTTCCAGCCTGAAAACTTGAAATATTGAAAAGCCGGATCGCTGCAAGACTTAAGAGATAAACAATAAGCACGGCCAGAATGGAAGCTGTACATAAATTAACACTGGCTCCATTGTCTGAGGTTGAACTTCCGATTTTCCAGAACAGCATGACAGGGAAAAAAATAAAATAAACCAGTTTATCCGAGGTCTTTAAAAATGTTTCATTGGTAATGTTATAGTGCTTGAGAAAACTCCCAAGCAAAAGCAGAGCAAATATGGGGAATATTGAATTCAGAACAATCATCGCAGTAAAATAAGGAACTTTAACAATTTTTGCAAATGAATAATTTATGATTATATTTGAGAGATAATGAAAATAGCAGCATAAAATTTCCTGCTGTCAATGATATTTTTTAGGAGACTTGCATGAGTGAACAAACCTTGAATCTGCCCATTACAGGAATGACCTGTGCCAATTGTGCTGCAAATATCACCAAAACCGTCAGCAAATTGGATGGCGTGACCAATGCCAATGCCAATTTTGCCGCTGAAAATGCAATGGTATCTTTTGATACGGATAAAATCGGTCCAAATGATATTGTCCATAAAATCCATGATATAGGGTTTAAGGTCCCAATGAGCAGAAAAGAAATGCCGGTCACCGGCATGAGCTGTGCTAATTGTGCTGCAAACATTGAAAGAACATTAAATAAAAAAGTAGAAGGTGTGGTATCGGCATCAGTGAATTTTGCATCGGAAAGATTGCTTGTTGATTATATCCCATCCATTGTCTCTTTTGATATGATTGTGGCAGCCGTTAAAAAAATCGGTTTTGATTTGATTGTTGCAGATGATGGTCAGGATGAAGAAGATGTGGAAGAGATTGCAAGAAATGCTGAAATCAAAGATCAGATGCAAAAATTTGTTGTGGGTGTTGTTTTTGCCCTGCCATTGTTCCTCATCAGCATGTCAAGGGATTTTGGTCTGATTGGTCCCTGGAGCCATGCATCCTGGGTAAACTGGTTTTTTCTCTTTCTTGCCACACCTGTCCAGTTTTATACGGGCATAGACTATTATGTGGGTGCTTATAAGAATTTAAAAAATAAAAGTGCAAACATGGATGTATTGATTGCCCTGGGTTCTTCAGTGGCATATTTTTATTCGCTTTGCATCCTTATTCTTCCAGGACTTGGCGGGCATGTTTATTTTGAGACATCGGCCGTCATCATAACATTGATTAAATTAGGTAAACTTCTTGAGGCCAGGACCAAGGGCAAAACAGGCGGGGCCATAAAAAAATTGATCGGGCTCCAGCCAAAAACAGCCACAATTATCGAAGATGGTGCAGAAAAAGAAATTTCCATATCCATGGTACAACTAAATGATATTATTGTTATCAGACCCGGAGAGAGGATTCCCGTTGATGGCGTGATTATTGAAGGCGAATCAGCAGTTGATGAATCCATGCTCAGTGGAGAACCCATTCCCGTTGATAAAGTAAAAGATGATATGGTCACAGGCGGCACGGTTAATGGTCAGGGGCTTTTAAAATTTGTGGCCACCCGTGTGGGCAAAGACACAGCCCTTTCCCAGATCATTAGACTTGTTCAGGAAGCACAGGGCAGTAAAGCACCGATTCAGGCCCTTGCAGATAAAGTGGCAGCCATATTTGTTCCTGCTGTCATCGGTATTGCCTTGATCACTTTTGGCATCTGGTGGGGGATAACAGGA
>JABIYQ010000069.1 GCA_018702715.1 Desulfobacula sp.
AAATGCACAATTTGTTATCCATGAAATAAAGGCTAAAACCATAAAGCGGAATCCTACCCCTCCTTTTATTACCAGTAAACTTCAACAGGATGCCATCAACCGCTTAAGATTTTCAGCACGAAAAACAATGGTCGTTGCACAACAGCTTTATGAAGGTATTGATATAGGAACACAAGGACCTGAAGGTCTTATCACTTATATGCGTACTGACTCAATCAGAATCGCAGCAGATGCAGCAAATGAAGCACAAAAATTTATTTCACAGACCATGGGAAATGAGTTTGCATTAAACAAGCCCCGATTCTTTAAAAACAAGAACAAAGTACAGGATGCTCATGAGGCCATTCGACCCACCTCTGTATTTAATTCTCCCAAAATGGTTAAAAAGTTTCTGACTCCTGATCAATTTAAGCTCTATGATCTTATATGGAAACGATTTGTTGCATCACAAATGGCCCAGGCTATTATTGACCAAAAAACAATTTTTATTCAGGCAAAAGATAAATATCTATTTTCAGTGAGTGGTTCAACTGTTAAATTTTCCGGATTCATGAATCTTTATTCCCAGGATCAAGATTTAAAGGAAAAAGAAGTTCAGACTTTACCTGATACAGAAGTCGGTACGATTTTAAAAACCATAGAAATCATCCCTAAACAGCATTTTACAAAACCCCTACCACGGTTTTCCGAGGCTTCACTTGTCAAAGAACTTGAAAAAAATGGTATTGGGCGACCCAGCACTTATGCGTCCATTTTATCGGTGATCCGAGACAAAGGATATGTTGATCTTGTAAAACGCTATTTTATTCCAAGTGAACTAGGCTTTATTGTAAATGATTTGCTGGCTGCATCGTTTCCAAACATTTTAAATATTGCCTTTACAGCCCAGTTGGAAAGCAATCTTGATGATGTAGAAACCGGTAATTTAGAAGAAGTACAGCTATTAACCAATTTTTATACAACCTTTAAAAAAAGCCTGGATGCTGCCAGTGAGAACATGATCAGTGTCAAAGGAGTTGGGGTTGACACTGATTTAAATTGTCCGGTCTGTGAAAAGCAATTGAATATAAAAATAGGCAAAAATGGACATTTTCTCGCTTGTACAGGATATCCGGATTGCTCATTTACCAGCAATTATCTTCGAGATGAAAAAGGCAACCTTTCTATTGTTGAAAAAATCATTGATAACACCAAAGTTAAAGACTGTATAAAATGTGGCCAGCCTATGGTGCAAAAGGAAGGCCGTTTTGGTCTCTTTTTGGCCTGCACAGGATACCCTGAGTGCAAACACACTGAATCTGTTAATGGCGGACAAAACGGCAAGGATATCGGGGTGAACTGTCCACAAAAAGAATGCTCAGGAACTATTATAGAAAGAAAATCAAAAAGGGGTAAAATATTTTTTGGCTGCTCAAATTATCCAGATTGCACCTTTGCATCCTGGGATAAGCCGGTGAGCAAGTCATGCCCGGATTGCAAGTCTGTCTATCTTGTCGAAAAAGAGACGAAAAGAGATGGGAAATCTTTAAAATGTCCAAACAAGGATTGCGGGTTCAAAGAACAGCAATAAAAATGCTGAATTATTCATTCACCCTTTCAACATATTCGCGGGTTCTGGTATCAATTTTTACCATTTGCCCTGGATCAATAAAAGGAGGGACCTGAACCTCGAATCCTGTTTCAAGTATTGCAGGTTTTGTGCTTCCGGTTGCAGTATCACCTTTTGCCCATGGTTCTGATTCGGTAACTTCCAAATTTACAAAATTAGGCAATGTAACACCAATTGGATGGCCGTTATATAATAGGATAGTACAGATGGTATTGTCCTTTAACAAATCTATTGCATCTCCCAATTGATCTTTTGTCAGAGAATGCTGTTCATAATTGGCTGTACTCATAAAATAGCAATTGTCTTTATCTGCATAAAGATATTCCATTTCCTGTTCGTCAAGATCAGCTCTTTTAAACTTGTCTCCTGATCGATATGTTCGTTCATACTGTGTACCAGTGATCATATTCTTTAATTTGCATTTATATAAAGATTGCCCTTTCCCGGGTTTTTTAAATTCAAAACCTATAATGACATAGGGCTCATCATCTATTTCAAATTTTAAACCCTTTCTTAAATCACTTGCCAGATACATACACTCTCCTAAATTTATTTTTCAAAAATACTAAATTTTTTTTTCTTCCCTCCTTTAATCATAATTAAGGTATAATGGCAACCTCCGGATAAAAACAACTTGCTTTTTTATCCATATTATAGGCAATATTATAGTTTAGAAAAATTTTTAATATGGGAATAATTTTATGATCATTGTTATTGATTTTGGCTCACAATTTAATCAGCTCATTGCAAGAAGGGTTAGAGAAAATGACGTGTATTGCCAGGTAGAACCTGCTGGCATTCCTATGGATAAATTAAAATCCCTTAATCCACAGGGTATAATCCTTTCGGGTGGACCATCAAGCATATATGAAGAAAACAGTCCAACCATTGATAAATCGCTTTTTGATCTTGGCATCCCTATCCTTGGTATCTGCTACGGTATGCACTATATGGTGCATACTCTGGGTGGGAAAATTAAAAAAGCAGCTAAAAAGGAGTATGGATTTGCAAGCCTTGATATTATAGACCACAATCCTTTATTCAAGGATATGGATACTGGTTTTCAATGCTGGATGAGCCATGGGGACTCAGCCATTGAATTGCCTGAAAATTTTGTTATTACCGCTTCCACAAAAAATACTGCCATTGCAGCTATTGCAAATCATGAAAAAAGATTTTACGGCCTTCAGCTTCATCCTGAGGTCGAACATTCCATAAACGGATCATTAATGATTCGACATTTTTTATTTGATATCTGTAATTGCCAAAAAAACTGGACAATGAAATCTTTTTGCGACGGTGCCATTGCTCAAATTAAAGCTGCGGTTGGTGATAAAAAGGTAATCATGGGACTTTCAGGCGGTGTTGATTCATCAGTTGCTGCAACACTCATACATAAGGCTATCAATAAAAATTTGTTGTGCATCTTTGTTGACAATGGCCTTTTAAGAAAAAATGAAAAAGAAACACTTGAAAAGAACCTGATAGCAAACCTTGATTTAAAAATTAAATTTATTGATGCAAAAGACAAATTTTTAACGGCATTAAAAGGTGTGACGGATCCTGAAAAAAAACGAAAAATTATCGGTAACCTTTTTATAGAAGTATTTGAAGCCGAAGCAAAAAAAATTGAAGGTGCACAATTCCTTGGTCAGGGTACCTTGTATCCGGATATTATTGAATCTAAGTCTGCGTTTGGCGGACCTACTTCCATTATTAAATCTCATCATAATGTTGGTGGACTTCCGGAAAAAATGAAACTCAAGCTCATTGAACCTTTACAACTTCTTTTTAAAGATGAAGTCAGAAAGCTTGGAATAGAATTGGGTATTAATGATGATCTAGTGTGGCGTCAGCCATTTCCCGGCCCTGGACTTGCCATCAGGATCATGGGTGAAATCACTGAATCTAGACTAAAAATTATAAGAGAAGCTGACGCTGTCTTACTTGAAGAAATCAGAGAAGCAGGTCTTTATAAAAAATTATGGCAATCTTTTGCTGTTCTTTTACCTATTAAAAGTGTAGGAGTGATGGGTGATAAAAGGACTTTTGAAAATTGTGTTGCCATAAGAGCAGTTACAAGCAATGATGCCATGACTGCTGACTGGGCAAAATTACCCCACGACCTTTTAGGCAAAATTTCCAATAGGATAATCAATGAAGTAGACAATATTAACCGGGTTGTCTTTGATATCACGTCCAAACCTCCCGGAACCATTGAATGGGAATAAAATTATAGGATTAGAATAGAGAAATGAGTTTAAAAGATTTCAGGCATGACATCTCAAATTTCGACTCTGGCGAAGATAACCTTAAAAGTTCCGACAGCCAGGTTTCTGCATTGATACATCAAGAGGAAATCAATACTTTGAAAATAGATAAGCTTTCCAACAGGGTAACGATTATTTCCATCATTATTCCATGCATTATTGGCGCTATCCTGGTTTTTGGCTATCTTGATATGAAAGAACGAGTTTTTGATGTTGATGTTACCAAACAAAGCCAGGTCGACAAAATCTCTCAACAATTGGAAGAAAAATTAAATGCCCTTGATGTAAAAATTGCTAAAAACAGATTTGCTCTTGAAAATAAGTTTCCTGAATTTGAAAAAAAAAATATCTTACTTGAAGGTCAAATTGAAAAGTTAGAAATTGCAAAGGTCGACACCAAAACCATTAATGACCAGTTTAAAAAAATTGCAAAGCAGATTTCCAATAATGCAAATCTGGATAAAACAACCCTTAATACCATTGAAAGGATCAACAAACAGACCCTTTTAACTTTTAATAAAAATAATGATCAATTTAAAACTCTTGCTAAGCAAATAAAAAATGAAACCGCTCTTTTAAAAAAAGAGGCTGCATTGTTTAAAAAAGAATTGAATGCGCAGCTGAATGAGTTCTCAGATGATGATCAGCAAATCGGAGAGTTACGAAAAGATTTCAGTCTTATGGATAAAAAATTTAAAAATATAGAGAGAGAAAGTATCTCTAAAACTATGGCTGAAAAGAGAATTGCTCAAATGGAAAACGATATAAACGATCGCATGAACAACCTTGATAGCCTTATAGGAACCTTGGATCAAAAACTTGTAGCAAATATTTCACGACTGCAAAAAGACATTGACCTATTGTCAAACAGATCATCAAAGACTAAGAAGCCAAAAACGCAGATAAATATTGATTCATCCAAATCTATAACTATTAAAGAAAAACCTTTGACTCAATAATTTGCAGAAACCTGTTTTTCCTTTGTATTTGGCTGCCAATCCCGGGAAATAGGTTGAAAGCTTCTTTTAATTAGGGTATAATCAACAAATTCTTTGCGGAAATAAATAAAAAGGAATTAAAATGTCTAAACAATACCCTGAATGCCCACTCTATAATCACGCAACTTGCAGAGAATTGCATAATCCGAAACTCTGCGCAATCATACGCGATGATAAAATTTGTTTTAAAAAACTACAAAAACCAAAAAAAGAAGACGCTGATACCTCTGAAGAAACTTCTTCATAAATTTCATTCAATCAAAAGCCTGTCTCCCGGGTGGATCATACTTTTCACAGAAAGATTATTTAACTTTAACAGATACAAAAAAGACATCTGATATTTATTGGAGATACCGAGAAGACTATCTCCGCTTTTAACAATGTGAAATTTTGTTTTATAAATTTGTTTCCAGTTTTTATATCGAGAGTTAAAAATTTTCTTAAATCTTTTTGCCCTGCCCTTTGGTATCAAAATATCAATATTACCCTTTTCCAGGTAATATCCTCGCAATTGTGGATTGTAATCTTTAATCATTTTAAAAGGTATATCAGCAGCATTTGCAATAAGTGCAATGGGAATCTGAAAATCAGATTTGAAATTAACTTTATCAAAAGCAAGAGGGGGATATAAATCTGATTTTTTCAAATGAAAACCATAAGATTTCTGATTTTCGATAATTAATTTTGCGCTAATCGCTTTAAAGACATATCTCTGGGTTTCCAAAGGAAGATATAAAGAAAAAAAATCATTATTTTTTTGAGATTTAATTTCACGATTTAAACCATATTCTCCCATATTATATGCAGACATAGCCAATAGATATGATCCAAATTGTTTCTCCAAATCCTTTAAGTATCTACAGGCGGCATGGGTTGACTTAAAAATATTTCTTCTTTCATCCACTTGAGAATCAATTCTAAGCCCATGATGTTTACCCGTTGATTTTAAAAATTGCCAATACCCCACTGCTCCTTTTGCCGAAGCGGCATGGGGTCTTAAGGCACTTTCAATAATCGGAACATATTTTAAATCCAGCGGCAGATCATACTCTTTTAAAATTTTTTCCACATGGGGGAAAAATCTTGCTGCCCGCTTTATCCAGAGGATCACCTGCGGCCGGCTCCACAACGCCAATAGCATTTCTTTTTCAAGTCTTTCCTTTACATCCCGGTTTTCCAACGGAATTTTAACACCACAAAATTTTATGTCATTTTTAAACTGAATGCTTTCCATTAAAGGGGGAAAATCAGATTGAAAAATTTGATTGCTCAAAGACGCTTCACCAGAGCAAATCAAGGGAAGTGCAAAAGATAACATGACCCATATACAGATGGCAGTCCATAAAGTTTTTAATTGCATTGATGTATCCTAAGGAATTTTAAATTTTTATTTGCTGAATAATGTCAAAATCAAGTATCAAAGTCAATGTACAGTTAAAGGGATCAACTACATATAAGGTGTATACAAAATTAGATATCGAGGTGCTGAATATTGCCGAGGAGGCCGGGGCATGGGTTGCAGATCATCGTTGATTGACCTTCTGTACAGGGTCTTAACGCAGTGGAGCGTTAAGACCGGCAAGTGTCTGAGCGACAGCGAGTTTTGCCGGTTAGCGGAAAGGAGTTTAGACCCTGTAAGAAGGCCAATCGGATGAATGGCAACCCATGCACCGGCCGGATTAACGCAAATCAATCATTCTAAAACCTGTTTTTTGTGGATGTTTTTATGAATACTTTTTTCTTATAAATGCGATTGCCCTGATGTATGGGGTTTTTGCCTTTGAAATAATTGTATTGATATGTCATACTTCAAAAGAATTTAAACCAAAACAAACCGGGTTTGGCAATATTTGCAGAATTGTGCAGAAACTTTTAATACCTTCTGATGTAGATTTTAAAAATAAAAAAAAGAGAGCTAATAAAAAATGACAATTCAATGGTTTCCAGGACATATGGTTGAGACGGAAAACCTGCTTAAAAAGGCTATATCCAAAGTAGATGTAGTTTTGGAAATTTTAGATGCCAGACTGCCCCAGGCAAGTGCCAACCCTTTTGTGAATAAAATCTGCAAAGACAAATTCAGATTAAAAGTTTTAAATAAATCCGACCTTGCAGACTCTGAGCAAACCAAATCATGGCTTGAATATTTTGAAGCACAAAAGGAAATCCCGGCCATCTCAATCTGTGGCTCTCAAAAATCCCAGGCATATGGGGCATTAAACTATTGTCTTGGTAAGGTTAAATCCAACAGGGCCAGAAAATTAAAAGTTATGGTTGTGGGTATTCCAAACACTGGGAAATCAACCATTTTAAATACTCTTGCCGGCAAAAGAATTGCCAAGACCGGAAATGTGCCAGCCATTACCCGACACCAGCAACGAACCAGTTTAAAAAATAATATTGATATATATGATACTCCCGGAATATTATGGCCGGTAATAGAAACCGAACAAAAAGCCTATATCCTGGCAGCAAGCGGTGCCATATCCGATACTGCCATTGACTATAATGACATTGGATTTTTTGCCGCCAATCTTCTAATTAAGAGATATCCTGAACTATTAATGCAGCGGTATTCTTTTTTAAAAACCTTGCCAAAGGATGAACTGACTTTAATAGAAAAAATAGGTTATGCAAAGGGATGTTTAAAAAAAGGCGGCATTATCAATTATCAAAAAGCATCTGAAGCATTGATTCGTGAACTCAGGGCTGGTAAAATAGGCAGAATAAGTTTTGAAAAACCAGAGGATTTAGACCATGACCATGAAACTGAAAATAATTAAAGGGTTCCAAATTTCAATTTTCTTAAAATTTCTTTTCTCAACGCTCATCTTTTTGTCGTATTCATCATCTGTATCAGCAGATATTACCAAAGCCATCACCCCTAAACCAGAACATTCTTCTCAATGTATTCAAATTATAAAAGCACTTGAGCGATATCATTATCTTGAAAAAAATCTTGGCAATTCAATGTCCTCGACCATTCTTGATAGATATTTAAATAGGCTTGATCCAGGCAAACAGCTTTTTACGACCCAAAATGTTGATCAATTAAAACAATATCAATATCGATTTGATAATGACCTTAAAAAAGGACGTTTAGATACTGCTTTCACCATATTCAATTTATATATGGACCGATCAAAGGAACGCTTGGAATATATTTTAACACTTATAAAAACATGGGAAAAAAATTTAGATTTCACTAAAAATGAATCCATGACTATTGACCCGGATTTGCGACAATGGAAGGACAATAAGGATGCACTATATTTTCTATGGAAAAAAGAGCTAAAAAATCATATCATTTCCCTTATGCTTGATGATCAAAAGAAAGCATTGATCAGTGATACGCTTGAAAAGATATATTCAAACAGACTCCATCGTTTATTACAAACTAATTCAAATGATATCTTCCAAATTTTCATGAACAGTGTGACGACAAGTTTTGATCCTCATACTCAATTTTTTCCACCAAGGGCTTCAGAGGATTTCGATATCCACATGAGTTTATCACTTGAGGGGATAGGTGCAGTGCTTCAGACTGAAAATGAATATACAAAGGTCATCAGACTGATTCCCAAGGGCCCTGCCGACAAATCAAATCTGCTTATGCCGGGTGATAAAATTATTGGTGTTGGCCAAGGTGTAAAAGGAGAAATCAAAGACACCATAGGACAACGCATTGATCATGTTGTCAAACTCATCAGAGGTCCAAAAAATTCCTTTGTGCGGCTAAAAATCATTCCTGCTAAAAAAAATAACTCTATTAAAACCATTCAAATAAAAAGGGACCGTGTTAAATTAGAAGAACAATCTGCTAAAAAAGATATCTTCGAAACCCAGCACAACCTTGAAACCCTGAAGCTGGGCATTATTGAAATTCCAAATTTTTATATTGATTTTAATGCCTACTACAGGGGAGATAAAGACTATAAAAGTACAACAAAAGATGTTCAAAAACTATTGATTGAACTAAAAGATGAAAACATTGATGGATTGATTATTGATTTAAGGGACAATGGGGGCGGTTCTTTAAAAGAGGCCAACCAGCTGACCGGACTTTTTATTAAATCCGGCCCTGTTGTACAGATTAAAACAAAACACAGGACCACACGATTATTTGATGAAGATCCAAGTATAGAGTATGCAGGTCCCCTGATTGTTTTAATAAATAGGATGAGCGCATCTGCTTCAGAAATTTTTGCAGGTGCTATTAAGGACTATCACCGAGGTGTGATTGTGGGCACAAGAAGTTTTGGAAAGGGAACTGTACAGGAAATGAGAGAGCTTGGAAAAGGAAAACTAAAGCTTACCAGTGCAAAATTCTATCGTGTATCCGGTGACAGTACTCAAAATTTAGGAATTATACCTGATTTAGAATACCCACACCTTTATAAAATTAAAGATACTGGGGAAAGTTCTTTAGACGGAGCACTGCCCTGGGATACAACAGACAAGACATCCTATAACGCATATCCGTCACTTTCTTTGGTAAATAAAAAATTAAATATTGACTATCAAAAAAGATCATTAAAAGACCCTGGCCTAAATTATCTTAGGGAAAGTGTTGAAATGGTATCCCGACTTGATGATGAGGCCTCACTCTCATTAAATCTGGATGATAGAAAGTTTAAAAAAAAACAATATGAACAATTAGAACTCGATATTGAAAATGATTATTTAAAGGCTATTGGTAAACCTCCCATAGAAAAATTAGATCAAAAAAATATAAAAACAGATAATTTTAAAAAAATTTTAATGGATCAAACCCATCTAATAATGGCTGATTTTATTGATCTATCCAAAGATCTTGCTTTTTCATGGTAGTGGTCAATGCATTTTTTAAATAGAACAGGAATTAAACGGCTGGTTCTTTATGGCTTAGCCTTAATTATAGTATTCATATTACTATCCCCTTTTATCATTACCTGGGGCATCAATACATCGTTTATAAAAAACAAAATAGCTTCTTTTCTCTATCAAAAAACCGGAACACATATTGAGGGTTCAAAATTTTCTCTTACAATTTTTCCCATCGCAAGCATCTCTGTTCATAAATTTATGTTCACCCCTGACAATGGATTAAACCTGTCCATTGAATTCTTAAAATTTAATTTTGATATACAACAACTTTTGCAAGGCAAGATAAATATAAATCAAATAATAATTGAACGACCAGAAATCGAACCTTTTTTAATACAAAAAAAACCTTTTGAATTTTCCATTAATGTTTTAGCTTCAAAGACTATTCAAGACTTAAAAAAACAAATATTTACTTTTTTACCTGAACATCAGACGTCTGTTGAACTCAGGTTTAAAAATGCCATTACTCAATACTTTAAACAAATGGATGGATCCATCTATCTTTCAAAAGAAAAAGAAGAGATCTTTTTAAATACGACCATAAAAGATTTAAAATTCAGCCCGGTTTCTTTATCAAAAGCTGCTTTTGATAAATATTCTGATTTGGATTCAATCGAGCTTGATCAGATAAAACTTTTTGCCAACATAAATTTAAAAGGAGAACTCGAAGGTCGGTGCACCTTTATCGCTCCAAAGTTTTTGTCTAAAAACAAAGATTTATTATTTGAGTCAAACATCATTGAATCGTCTTTTAAAATTACTGAAGATGGATATCAATCTATTCTAACTCCTTTTAAATTAAATTATCCTGAAGCAATAATTGGCGTCCAATTTGAAACCAGCCGGATTAAAAAAAAATCTGTTTTACATTTTACCGGGACCAATATTCATATTGTTCCGGCAAGACAGATGTCTCAAAGATTATTCAAGGACAATAAAATTGTAAAAAATATCTTCCAGATTGTCAGAACAGGCATTGTCCCCAAAGTGGTTGTATCTTTTCACAGCAATAACCTTAATGATCTTTTTAATGCAAATAATTTAAGACTAAAGGGAAATATTGAAAAGGGATCTGTAAATATTCCTGAAACTGACCTGACCGCCACAGGTGTCAATGGTCATGCCAATATAAACAATGGCATTCTTGATATAAATACGAAAAACGCAATAATTAAAAATTCAAAACTCGAAAAAGGACGTCTTTCCATTGATCTTTTAAATCATAAAAACATTCCGTTTCAGGGTGAATTTTCACTTGATATTGATCTTTCTTTGATACCGCAAACCTTGATATCTCTTTTGCCCGAAACTTTTCTGGCCAGGGAATTATCACTTGTTCATGATGTAAAAGGACGCTCAAAAGCCAAATTAACTCTTTTGCTTGAACCTGAAGCAAAAGACCTTGTTGTAAAAATTAGTGCGCCTGACTTATCTTTGACCGGGTATTATGATCGCATTCCAGGCAATATTTCCATTGAAAGTGTCAATTTTAATTATGAACCAGACAAGATAAATCTTAATCATCTTAATGCCAATATTAATAACAATAAATTTTATGATTTTAATA
>JABIYQ010000108.1 GCA_018702715.1 Desulfobacula sp.
ACAAATGATTAACATAACATTTCCAGACAATACTATAAAGGGCTTTGAAAATATACCCACAGGTATAGATGTTGCCAAAAGTATTTCAGACGGGTTTGCCAGAAATTGCGTGGCAATGAAAATCGATGAACTGCTTCTGGATTTAAACCAGACAATTAAAAAGGATACAGCAATCAGTTTTATTACAGCTAATGACGATGAAGGCCTTGATATTTTAAGACATTCTTCTGCCCATGTCATGGCGGAAGCCGTGTTAAATATTTATACTGATGCAAAACTTACCATCGGTCCTGTAGTAGAAGACGGGTTTTATTACGATATTGATATGGACCCTGTTTCAAAAGATGATCTTGGCGCAATTGAAGCTGAAATGAAAAAAATAATCAAAGCCAAAAATACCTTTGAAAGAAAAGTTGTTTCAAAAAAGCAGGCTCTTGCAATATTCAAGGACAATCCTTTTAAACTTGAACTCATTAATGAACTTGACGAAACCCAGGAGATATCCCTTTACCAGAACGGCAAATTTATTGATCTGTGCCGAGGCCCGCACATTCCCCATACTGGCATGATTAAAGGATTCAAACTTTTAAAAATATCCGGTGCTTATTGGAGAGCAGACCAGACAAGAGAACAGCTCCAACGACTTTACGGTATCTCCTTTTTTGACAAAAAAAAGCTCAATAAATACATCCATATGATTGAGGAAGCCAAAAAAAGAGATCATAGAAAACTTGGAACAAAACTGGATCTTTACTCTTTTCATGATGAAGCGGCAGGTATGCCTTTTTTCCATGCAAAGGGAATTGAGATATGGAATGCCTTGCTTGAATACTGGCGTGATGAACACAAAAAAGATGGATATGTGGAAACCAAAACCCCTGTCATGCTTAACCGGAAACTCTGGGAACAAAGCGGACACTGGGACTATTACCGCGAAAACATGTATACCTCTTTAATAGATGATGAAGAATATGCCATCAAACCCATGAACTGCCCGGGAGGTATGCTGCTTTACAAAACAAAAGCCTATTCCTACAGAGATCTCCCTGTAAGGGCCGGTGAAATCGGCCTTGTTCACAGGCATGAGCTATCCGGAGCATTATCAGGTCTTTTCAGGGTAAGGGCCTTTCACCAGGATGATGCCCATATTTTCATGACACCGGATCAAATCGGGGACGAGGTATTAGGTGTTTTAAGGCTTGCCAAGAGAATCTATAGCCGGTTCGGCCTGGAATTTCATCTGGAACTCTCCACCCGGCCAAAAAAATCCATTGGGTCGGATGAGCAGTGGGAAGAGGCTACAAACGGCCTTAAAGCAGCATTGGACAATTACGGTCAGGAATACTTTATTAATGAAGGAGATGGGGCATTTTACGGCCCTAAAATCGATATCCACATCAAAGATGCTTTAGGAAGAACCTGGCAATGCGGAACCGTCCAGTTGGACATGGCGTTACCGGAAAGATTTGACCTGACCTACAAAGGCCAGGATAATGATAAGCACCGACCCATAATGATCCATCGTGTTATTTACGGATCTTTGGAAAGATTTTTCGGCATTCTTGTGGAACATTTTGCAGGAAAGTTCCCCTTGTGGCTTGCTCCTGTGCAGGTTATCCTGCTTCCTATCAATCAGGATCTGTCAGAATATGCCCAAAAGATCAAATCTGAACTTGAAGCCTGTAAAATAAGATGTGAGGTGGACAAAAGAAGCGAAACCCTGAAAAAGAAAATAAGAGATGCCCAGATTACCTATGTCCCTTTAATCATAACCATTGGAGATAAGGAAAAAGAAAGTGGAACTCTTTCTGTCAGGACACTTGACGGCAAGGTAAGGATGGGCCTTTCCATGGATGAATTTATAGCTTCAGTATCCCATCATGTTAAAGAAAGAACTTTGGATGAAAAAATCCTTTAATAAACTGAATCTGATCTATTTATACAGGCTGCCGGTTATTGTACTATGTCTTTTTATTTTCTGGCAGTCTTCTTATCCAGGCATAATTTCAGAACCTTTATTCCCCTTTGATGATAAAGTGCTTCATTTTGCTGTCTATGCTCTACTGGCTATCCTTACCGCCAGAGACCTGATTGCTGAAAAATTGTTCCGGTCTTTTACAAGAATTAAAATTATTGCAATTTTCTTTGCTTGTCTATTCGGGTTATCAGATGAAATCCACCAGGCATTTGTTGCATCAAGGGATGCTTCTGCCGGAGATTTTCTTGCAGATTGTGCAGGAAGCATATTGGGCTGCCTTATATACCTTGAGCTTTTTATTCGTAAAAACAAAAGACAGGTCAGAAAACCATTGTGACACAACACCCTTTTTTATAAGGAATACGCATGACAAATAACGATATCTTACGCCGCATCCGCTATACCTTTGATTTTAGCGATTCAAAAATGATCGCTATATTTGGTTTAGCCGATCACAAGGTAACCAGAGCACAAATCAGCGACTGGTTAAAAAAAGATGATGACCCTGCCTTTCAAAAATGCAGTGACACCTGGTTTGCTATTTTCCT
>JABIYQ010000169.1 GCA_018702715.1 Desulfobacula sp.
CCAAAAAGGATATTCTGTTATTACAGGCGGTGGTGGTGGAATTATGGAAGCTGCTAATAAAGGGGCGGTAAGAGGTGGTGCTGAATCTATCGGACTAAATATTAAACTGCCCTTTGAGCAAAAGCCCAACCCATATGCAACCATGCAAATTGAATTTAATTATTTTTTTGTTAGAAAAGTAATGTTTTTAAAATATGCCCAGGCTTATATAATAATGCCGGGAGGTTTTGGAACCCTTGACGAGCTGTTTGAAACCATTACATTGATCCAGACAAAACGGATTCGGAAAATGCCGATTATCCTTGTGGATAAAGACTATTGGAAAGGATTGATCCATTGGGTAAAAAATAAATTTTTAGAAGAAAAAATGATTTCTGAAAAAGACCTTGACCTTTTTCATCTATTGGATGACCCGGAAGATATTGTTCGGGTAGTAGAAAAATTTTATAAAGCTGCTGATGTTTAACGCTTACCCTGCAACGTGCTCCTAAAAAACAAACAAGGGCCAATGCCGGGTGGAAGAAATGATATAAGATTATACCCAATATTTACACTTACTTAATTTTTATATGAACAATTTATGAAATTATTTGAACCAAAAACAAAAGACAAAAACTTAGCCAGTACATACAATGCTGAATCCATCGAGGTTTTAAAAGGACTGGATCCGGTCAAAAGAAGGCCTGGGATGTATACTGACACTTCCAGCCCTGATCATTTAGCATTTGAGGTTATCGACAATAGCGTAGATGAAGCCATTGCAGGATTTGCGACCCAGATTGATGTTGTTTTAAAAAAAGATCAATCCATTATCGTATCTGACAATGGGCGGGGAATGCCCGTGGATATACATCCTGAAGAAAAAGTGTCTGGTGTGGAATTAATCATGTCAAGACTTCATGCCGGTGCTAAATTTTCCAATAAAGACTATAGTTATTCAGGCGGACTCCATGGTGTCGGTGTTTCCGTTGTAAATGCCTTGTCTTCACGTTTGACAATTTTAATCAAAAGGGATGAGCATGAATATCACATTGGATTTAAAAACGGGATCAAAACTGAAAATCTATCAATTGTAAAAAAACTTAATACAAAAAAAACAGGAACATCTCTTCAATTTTATCCTGATATCTCATATTTTGACAGGCCTTTATTTTCAAAAACAGCTTTGAAAACAGCATTAAAATCAAAAGCCATTCTTTGCAAGGGACTTGTTACTATTTTTTATGATGAAGAATCCAAAGAAAAAACCACCTGGAAATATGACCATGGCCTGGATGATTATCTAAATGAAAATTTAAATGGGAAAAAATGTATTTTTTCTCATCCTTTTGCAGGGGAGCTTTATGGGGATGATATTAAAATCATATGGGCTGTAAACTGGACCATAGAATCCGGTTCTAACCCTGAAGAAAGTTATGTTAACCTTATCCCCACACGATTGGGTGGCACCCACGTCAATGGGTTTAGGTCAGGGCTTTTGGAATCTGTCAGAGAGTTTTGCAAGTTTAGGAATCTTTTACCCAAAGGGTTATATCTTGCCCCGGAAGACATATGGGACAAGATTGGGTATATTCTTTCCGTCAAACTTTCCGATGCCCAGTTTTCAGGGCAGACAAAAGAAAGACTATCCTCTCGTCATTGTGCAAATCTTGTAAATCTTCAGATCAGGGATAATTTCAGCCTGTGGTTGAATCAAAATATTGAAGAAGGTGAAAGCCTTGCTCAATTTGCCATTGAAAATGCAAAGAATCGAGTAAAAAAAGCCAAAAAGGTCTCAAAAAAAAGAGCCTCTAACGGCACTATACTTCCTGCAAAATTGTCTGACTGCACAAGTATTGATCATGCAAGGCGGGAATTGTTCTTTGTGGAAGGAGATTCTGCCGGAGGTTCTGCAAAGCAGGCAAGAGACAGACGATTTCAGGCAATTATGCCCTTACGCGGTAAGATATTAAACACATGGGATCTTGAATCGTCTATAATAATTGAATCTAAAGAAATCAGGGATATTTCCCAGGTTTTAGGCGTAATACCAGGTTCTGATGATATTTCCAAACTCAGGTATAATAGAATATGTGTGCTAGCCGATGCCGATTCTGACGGGCTGCATATTGCTACATTGATGTGCGCTCTGTTTTTAAAGCATTTCCCGGAAATTGTAAAAAAAGGCCATGTTTATATTGCAATGCCGCCATTATACAGAATTGACGTTGCAAAAGAAGTTTTTTACGCATTGGATGACTCTGAAAAAAACAATATTATCAAAAAAATAAACCGCAGGAAAAAGAAAAGCAAAATAAATATTCAAAGATTTAAAGGATTGGGTGAAATGAATCCGGCCCAGCTTAAAGAGACAACAATTTCACCCGATTCCAGACGTTTGGTACAATTATCTGTGGATAATGGATCTGAAGAATCATTAAAAAAAGTTTATGAAATTATGGATATGCTCCTTGGGAAAAAAAGAGCAAAAGATAGAAAAATCTGGATAGAATCAAATGGCAATATAAAAGAGATTGAGTAATGAAAGAAACGCTTCCATCCGCAATTGAGGATTATGAACAAATACCTTTCCAGGAATTTACCCAGAAAGCATATTTAAACTATTCAATGTATGTTATTTTAGACCGCGCCCTGCCCCATATTGCAGATGGTTTAAAGCCGGTGCAAAGAAGGATTGTCTACTCCATGAGCCAATTGGGCTTAGCGTCTACTGCCAAGTTTAAAAAATCAGCAAGAACAGTGGGGGATGTATTGGGCAAATTCCATCCCCATGGAGATACGGCATGCTACGAAGCCATGGTTCTTTTAGCACAGCCTTTTTCTTTAAGATATCCTCTGGTTGATGGTCAGGGGAACTGGGGAGATCCCAATGATCCTAAGTCCTTTGCCGCTATGCGGTATACAGAATCTAGATTATCACAATATGCTGATATTTTTCTCCAGGAAGTTGATTTGGGAACCTCGGACTGGGTACCCAATTTTGATGGAACATTAAGCGAACCAAAGCTTCTTCCTGCAAGGCTTCCGAATATTTTGCTAAATGGTTCCACAGGTATTGCAGTTGGTATGGCAACCAATATTCTACCCCATAACCTGCGTGAAGTAGCAAAAGCATTAATTGCCCTAATCGATAATGAAGATACAAGCATTGACGAAATCTGTAAATTTATCAAGGGTCCTGATTTTCCAACCCAAGCGGAAATCATAACACCCAGATCAGAGATAAAAGATATTTACAAAACAGGAACCGGCAGAATTAAGATGCGGGCTAAATTTCATGTCGAAGATTCGGAAATAATTTTCACAGCGCTTCCCCACCATGCCTCCACTGAAAAAATTTATGAACAGATAGCTTCACAAATGGTAGCCAAAAAACTTCCCATGGTAAGCGATATAAGAGATGAGTCAGACCATGAAGACCCCACACGGCTTGTCGTGATTCCACGCTCCAACAGGGTTGATCTTAACGCGTTAACCGATCACCTGTTTGCCACAACCGATCTTGAAAAGTCATATTCATTTAATATGAATATGATTGGAATTAATGGCAGGCCTCAGGTCAAAAATCTACTGAAGATACTTACAGAATGGCTTGAATTCAGGGCAGACACTGTAAGGAAAAAATTGAACTTCCGGCTAGAAAAAATTTTAAAACGCCTTCATATTTTAGAAGGCTTTCTTATTGCCTTTTTAAATATGGATGAAGTGATTAAAATTATCAGAAGATCTGATCATCCCAAAAAAGATCTGATTAAGGTCTTCTCAATAACCGAACTACAGGCAACTGCCATTCTTGAAATCAGACTGCGGCAACTTGCCAAATTAGAAGAAATAAAAATTCAATCTGAACAAAAAGAATTGAATTCCCAGCGCAAAGACCTTGAAAAAATTCTTGGCAAAGAAGAAATATTCAAGGAATATATAAAAGAAGAAATAAAATCCGATGCCAAAAAATATGGTGATAAAAGGCGATCACCAATAAAAAAACGCAAAGAGGCAGAAAAGTTTTCTGTTACAGATGTAATGGATATACAACCTGTAACCATCATCTTGTCTAAAAATGGTTGGATTCGATCAGCCAAAGGCCATGATATCAACCCTGAAACTGTGAAATTTAAATCCGGGGATTCGCTTCTGGGGCATTTAAGGACAAAAAGCGACAAACCTATCATCTTTCTGGACAATACGGGCAGAAGCTATATGCTGTTTTCTCATACACTTCCTTCTGCCAGGAGCAATGGAGAGCCATTGACCGGCCATTTATCTATCAGACCCAATTCCCACATCAAGTTTATGCTGTCAGCAGAAAATAATAATCATTTTTTGATGGGTTCTGACAATGGATATGGGTTTATCATAAGATTTAATGATTTTTTAACCAATTATAAAAATGGCAAGGCCGTTGTCACTTTAAAGGAAAATCATGAATTATTAAATCCTGGAGCTGTCATTGATCTGGAAAAAGACAGCATAGCCGCGGTTACGTCTAAGGGCAGGCTTTTGATATTTAAATTAAGACAATTGCCTAATTTAAAGAAAGGACAGGGAAATAAAATTATTTCCATCCCAAAAAAAGAATTAAAATCATCAACTCCGGAAACACTTAGCTTTCTTAAAATATTACCATTAAATGCCAACCTTTTTATCTATTCCGGAAGGCATTATCTTAAAATGAGCCCTGGTAACCAAAAAGACTATACTGGGATGAGGGGCCATAGAGGGAAAAAACTTCCCCGGGGATATCAGAATGTTGATCGTGTGGAAATTGTGCCTATTTAATCAATTTAAAGATTAAGAATGAAAAAAATTTATTTTAATAATTTCATTTTAATAAATCTTCTCGCCCTTTTATCATTTTTCATTTATTTTTCTGTTTTAATTCATAAAAAGGAATTTCATTTTAATCTAACCCGTTTGGAAAGAATTAAAAAATCCGGAGTTTTAAGACTTATAACCAATGAATCCATTAATACATATTACTATTATAATGGACACCCCACGGGTTTTGAATATGACCTGGCAAAAGAGTTTGCCAAATTCTTAAATGTTGATCTTGATGTTGTTACTCCAGGCTGGAACAATATGTTTGCTTATCTTGAACAGGGAAAAGGTGACTTTATTGCATCAGGACTTGCGATAACAAAAAAAAGGCTGGGAAAAGTTAACTTTTCAATTCCCTATATGTCTATCCGACAACACATAATACACCATAAATTAATTTTCGGTCCAAAAAACATTGAAGACCTTACCTTTAGAGCTATAGATGTTCGTCGGGGTACTTCGTATCATTCACGACTTGAGGAAATTAAAAAATCAGGCATTAATTTTAATTATATCCTTCATGATAATATTCCAACAGAGGAAATGATCCGAATGGTCCAGGACAGAAAAATAAAATTTACCATAGCTGATAATAATATAGCTCATTTGA
>JABIYQ010000058.1 GCA_018702715.1 Desulfobacula sp.
ATAATTTTAAAATTTTTAAGGTGTCCAGCATTTTTTCAATAGAAGATGAATCCGCAGGGTATTCTTTATCCGTTACAATCCAGTATTTTTCTTTTTTTGTAAATTTGATGGGACTTTGTTTTTTCCCTATAATCAACCCTGTAATTTTGGAGGTATCGATTTTTTCAATTTCTGGCAGAACGTATTTGTTCTGGTTCTCTTTATGAAACAAAAGGTATGCACCCAATATCAAAATGAGTGTGACCAGGATCAGGTATTCTTTTTTCATAAATTCATTCCCCTTATGCTTTAAAACGGTTGGCAATTTTCTTTTTTCGGGATGTTCTTTTAATAAGAACCCCAAGCCCGAACAGGATAACCAGAATGGGCAGCGCAATAATATTAAAGGTTTTTATGATACCTCTGCCAAACGGTGTGGTCTGGGCAACAGGATTTAATGTCTGCTGTTTGCTCCTTAGCCGGGCAATTTTATCTCCCCCGTTCAGATGATCAATAACATTTAAAATAAAGGTGGAATTGGTTGATCTGCCTTCCGGGTCCAGCATATTATCCTGAAGCATCTGGGAACATGGAAGAACAAATAATTTGGCAGGCTTGGATGTTTCTAAGAATGTATACTTTGCCTCAACCCCTTTAATCTTGGTTTTTTCGTTGGTAATTTTGGTCTTTTCATCGGTAATATCTTTTTCTCCCATTTCTTTTTGGGGTATGTCCTTACCTTTAAAATAACTTGTGAATGTTCCGGACAATAGATAAGCAAGATCATAGGATTTCATTTCATCTTTTCTCTCCGGCGGGGTGATGAACATGGGATTCAAATTAATCATTCCTTCCATCAACCATGATTCTTCGGAAGAAGACAAAAGTTTTGTTGCAATGACCTTTTCGTTATCAATATTTTCCTGCACAAGCTCAAGTGGAGAAATCTGCAAGGCAATGAGCCCTTTGATATTATCCATGAAAGCTGGCGTATTGTTAATGGTTTTTTCTTTTAACAAAGGAGCAAAATAAATGTTTTGTTCCCCACCGCCCATATTTTGGGGTGCCTGGTGTTTATAGGATTCTTTGTCTAAGACATATGCCTTTTTTATGTTTATACCATAATGGGTCAAGAGTTTTTCTAAGCCTGTATCAATGGGTTCATATCTTGGTGGCATGCCCATTTGGCCTTGCTGTGGTATTATTTCGTTAAATGAATCCGAGAAAAAAGCAATATTTGTTCCCTTCATCAGGGCCTGGTCAATCTGGAATAATTCATAATCTGAAAATTTTTCAATGGGTCTTGCTATAATAAGAGCGCTTAGTCCATCGGGAATAGTATTGTCTTTTAAACTAATTGGCTTAATGGAATACCGTGATGAAACAAGTGTATTGAACACCTGCATGGCTTCTGAGGGTTGGCCCTGCATCATGGCCAGTCTGTCCGGCATAAGCAAGTGAGTGCCATGATCTGCAAGGAATCCGATATCCTTATTTATACCGATGAGTTTTTCAACAATAGCATTGAGCTGCTCTTCCAAAACATTTGGATCTGCCATTTGATAGGTTGTACCAATGATGGGAAGTTCCATGGCAGAGATCAGGGGCAGCGTTGTTGCGTTGCCTTTAAATTCAATTACAAGACCGGCGGCTCCGCTTCCTGCCAAAATATTGTTTTCAGGCATGGCAGGCCAGGAAAGCGCCATTAAATCATGCTTGCTGCCAATATCATCAAGCTTTTTTTTGTCTTTAATATCAACTTGTTTGAAGTCGAGAATGCCAAGGCTTTTGCTGTTGAGTTTTTCAATGCTGTCAGCCACGGCTTTTCCCAGCTTTGGCAGTTCATTGAGATTGATCATGGGGGCGATGGTGTTAAGAGAAGAGGATAAATACATGGTGACGTTTACTTTTTCATTAAGCCGTAACAATGCGCTCACTTTGTTGTTCATCTTCTGGATGGCGGTTGTCAGTTTGTATTCAAGCCCATTTGTGGAGGTGATGGCTTCAATTTTTTCCATCAAGTCCCCGTGGAGAATGACAAGCCCCATATAGGCATTCTTAAATTTGACCTCATCGTTTTCCATGATTCTGATCTGTATTGGCTTTATGCCGTAATCCTTTGCCATATCACGGCTTTCA
>JABIYQ010000056.1 GCA_018702715.1 Desulfobacula sp.
TACTAATACTGTTTCTGGCGCTATGCCACTGACACTCCCCGATACAACGACAACAAACACATCAATATATGGCAATGTATACGGTAGCGGTGGGTCCGCCAATTTTTTAGGCAGTGGAACATCAACCACCTATGGAACAAAAACAACATATATACCGTATTCTGTACGAAGATCAGACTATTATGCATCATATTGGATTAAGGGTAAACCACCAACGTTTGGTCTAATTGAAACTGAAATCAAAGCAGAAACACGCAAATTAATCGGCACAAACAAGGGTGTTATTGCTTACGCAATAGTAGCTAAATCTCCAGCATTTTATGCTGATATTTTTAAGGGTGATATTTTATTAAAAATAGGCAATGTAGATATATATGATTTTAAAACATATATGAATGCTTTAGGCAAATATGGTGGTCAAAAAGTTGATGTTCATATTTATAGAGATGGAAAAGTTATAGTTAAAAATATTCAATTTAACAAACGTCATTAAACCTATATTGGCTGTGGTATATAAACACAGATCACATAAAAATGCAGGTGCTGTTTTTCCAGGCGCCCATCCATCTGTTTGCAAGCTTCCTATTTACCCATGAAATCCGTTCAGAGCGCCAGTGGGTACAAATGTACCCAAAATAAAGTGGAGACAAATGTCTCCAGAAGACCTGTCCAATAAAATTGTTGAGCAGGTCTCCGTAAAATTACGGCGATGTACTCAGCCGAAAAATGCTCTCAGTAAAAAAACTTAAATAACTGCGTTTTGAAAACTCACTTGGAGGACTCCCCCAAAAGTTGAGGCACCAACTATAGTTTTAAATAAGGGAATTTCCCGCAATTAATAATTGATAGGGAGGATGGCGCAAAAGTGCACAGTCTTTTATTGCAATCCGGTTGTGATAGGCAATTGGTGAAATCATAGAAAATTCAATTGATGATGTTGAATATCTGGTTCGGCTTGCTGAAAATGATGCAAGCAATTTGTTTCATGAAAATAAACGCTTGAAGGCTGAAATATACGAACTGAAACATAATATTGAAGAAGAAGTGCAAAAACAGATCAAGGCTTTGAATTAAAACAATAGACCCTCCCTGCTAACCCGGGGGGGGCTTCACGTTGAATAGCCAGCATATAACACCCTTGAAAAAATAATTCTATGCAATGTCAGGAGCAAAAAGAACCCGGTCATTTATCTTGGCCGGGTTTTTCACGTCCATGATTTGTCCTGCAAATATCAGAGCAGAATTTTTTGCGGCCTTTGCGCCTGATAACTGTGAATTTCCCGCAAAGTTTACAGAACAAAATATATTCTTGTCCGCCAAGCAATAAAAAATCAAAAAAAGCTCTTGATGCTGCTATTCGCCAAGGAAAATGGGATGATTCTTCAGAATTTGGATTTCCTTGGACGTACTCTTTTGAGAAACAATGCCCATGAAAATCAAATTGCTTTGCTAGAAAGATAGTTTGTTCTGCTCGATTTTCTTCTAAAATTGTATGAATTTCTTTATAGCTATTCATCAGTTGAAAAATTGTTTGTGATATGCCCGGATTTATTTCTTCAACGATTTCTCCTGATTCATCCCTAATTGTTCGCCAAGTTTCTTTTTCGTTCTGTTTTATGAGGGTTGTCTCCCAAGCCTCTTGAGTTTTGGATATCAATTGAAAAGCATGTTGTATGTATTCTTTGTATTCATAAACAGAAATCATATCTCGTCTTAAGGGATTGATAAAGCATTCCACATCCTCTTCGTCGTTATATTGTTGGCTTGCTATTTTTTCAATAATGTCCATTAATTTAAGAGGATCTTCTTTTGTGTATATTTTACGGCCTTGTTTGCGAATAGTAGAGATGTGATTTTTTTTATAAAAGTTGCGGATATCATTTTCTTGAGATTCCACTAATTCAATTATTTTAAGGGAGATATCATTTTTTGTTATACCGTGATTGATATTATAAAAATCAATAAATTCATGAGCTAATTTTCTATATCCCCAAACCGTGATATCAGGGTCTAAATATTTTTCAAGCCATTCTCCAAGCTTGATCATTTTCTCAAAATCTTTATTAGCCATTTCGTAGTTCCTCCAGGTTTATGATGGGCTCTTTTTTTTGTTGTAGCTGGTCAGACAGATTAATTGCATCCCGTAACGTCTTGTCTGCAAGGTGGGCATATCTCATGGTCATAGCTGCATCCTTGTGGCAAAGAAGCTTTTGGACCGTGTAAAGGTCGGCCCCGTGACTTACAAGAGAACTGGCAAAGTGATGTCTTATTCCGTGAAACCTGAAATGTTTTGGTAATCCTGCTTTCTTCTTTATTCTAAGCCATGGCCCCTTGAAATCTGTCCTCTGCTGCCCGTTCTTCCCGTAGAAGATCCATTGGGTATCATATTCCTTTGGAACGTTTTTTAGGACATTAACTGCCTTGCCGGACAATGGTAATGTCTGGTCAGCTATTCCTTTTGGATCTTTTAAAACCATGAATTGCCGCTCAAAATCTATATCATTCCAGGTGAGCTTGAACAGTTCACCGCGCCGGACCCCGGTATAAAGGCTGAACAGGATAAACGAGGTAGACATTTTGTCATCCCATTTTTCAAGGACATTCAGAAGGCTGTTCAGTTCGTCACCGGATAAAAATTCTGTCACCTGATTATTAAGCTTTGGTTTCTTAACCTTCCTGCATGGGTTGTCTCCGGAATACATTCCCCAATTTTCAGCCACATTATAAAGCCTTGTGAGTAAAACCAACTGGTGCTTGATGGTTGCTGGTGCATAGGGCTTTTTCCGATTGCTTTTTGCCTTTTTCATCTTCACCACAAAACTTTCAATGGTAAAAGGGCTTATTGTAGCAAGGGGTTCATTTCCAAACGCTGGTTTCAAATGTTTGTTATAATAGAATACATCGGCCTGCCATGATTTTTTATTTTCCATTAACCAGGGCAGATACTTATTCCAAAATTCATTAAGGGTGATGGAGTCTTTTTTTTTGTGGATATCA
>JABIYQ010000053.1 GCA_018702715.1 Desulfobacula sp.
ATTTGCTTTTGTTTATTGTGGGACATCATGCATGGACCAGCGGGAACTTTCAATGGAATAGTCATTTTCTATTGTCACAAGAATTTTGCGCAGCTCATCAATAGATAATAAAAAATCCGTGTTTTCCGAAGAGTATACAAAACCATCTTGACAAGGTTTGCCAATAACATCTTTTTCATAATGAGATTCATTATCATTTATAGGATTAATGACAAAACATTCTTCATACTCCACCGTATTTCTTCCCTCATCCTCGGAGATCAGAACTTCATGAATTTTTTCACCCGGCCTTATACCCACAACTTCCTGTTTGCAGTCAGGTGCGATTGCAGTGGCTAAATCAGGTATGTTCATGGTGGGTATTTTAGGAACAAATATTTCACCACCTTTACTGATTTCAAGCACTTTTAAAACAAAATGAACCCCCTGATCCAGGGTGATCCAGAACCGTGTCATCCGGGGATCTGTAATCGGAAGCGTTCCTGTTGCCATTCTTTCCTTAAAAAAAGGAACAACGGATCCGCGGCTGCCCAAAACATTCCCATACCTGACCGTTGCAAATAGGGTATCTGCTTCACTGCCGCTGTAAACATTGGCTGCTGTAAATAACCGGTCAGAACAAAGTTTTGTTGCCCCATATAAGTTTGAAGGGTTACAGGCTTTATCAGTGGATAAGGTGACTATCTTTTTGACATTATTGTTCAAGGCAGCATCGATAATATTCATTCCACCAATCACATTGGTTTTAATAAACTCTTCAGGATTATATTCAGCCGCAGGGACTTGTTTTAAGGCTGCTGCATGAACGATATAATCAACCCCGTTAAAGGCCCTGTTAAGCCTTTCTTTATCCCTGATATCACCTATCATATACCGCAGACAGGGATATTGTTTTTGACTCCACCTTTGAGACATCTCAAATTGTTTCAACTCATCCCGACTAAAAACAATCAGTTTTTTTGGCGAATAATGGTCTAAAACGATCTGGACAAACTTTTTTCCAAATGATCCCGTACCGCCCGTAATTAAAATTGTTTTGCCATTTAACATAAACACACCCCAAAATTATAATTGTTTACATCTCCGAAAAGACATAGCTCCGCCCTTTTGGTTACATTATCGACCTTCCAGTTTATTCCCTGATTTTTTTAAAACCAAATAAAATCAATCTAATTTTTTCAAATCCACAACCATCTCTGGATCATCGTACAGCCCTGGATCCATCTTATCTATCTGCTCAGAAAGAAATTTAATCTCTTGTTTTACCTTGTCATACTCAAGGAGTTTATACTTTAAAAAATCCAAGGTCAGGGATGCTAATTCTTTAAACCCGCTGGGAGTAATGCGATACATGTATGTAGCCCTGCTCTTGTGCTTTTTAAACGTTTCCACCTTTATCATTCCCTTTTCAGCAAGTACGGAAAGGCAATAATTGGTTTTGCCAAGACTGACTCCCATTTTTTCTTTCATTTCTCTTTGGGTCAGCTTGGGTTCATCTTTTAAAAGCTTGAGCAGCTTAAGTCGTATTTCTATGTCTAAAGCAGTGTTCATGGCGTGAACTTACAATTTTGAAGATAAAAGGTCAAGGGGAATAATTGAAAATATATTCGTAATTGTTCAGCCCGTTAAAAAAATATCCCCAAAGCCCTGTCTGATGGATATTTGCAGGAGGTTAAGCGTTTAGCATCGAAACAAATATCCATCAGACAGGGCGGGTTCAAGCTTAAGAGCTGGATAATTACATATATTCAACCTAAGTTTTTAGATGATTCAGCATTCCATAGGTCAATGATAGAAAAAGCAATGTTCCTGTATTTAAGATCTGGGTATCCAGCATGCCGCCTAAAAAAAGAACCATACCGGTTGAAAAGATAAAATATCCCAGGGCTGTATCCCTTGATTGCCAGGAAAGTGTAAACATTTTCCAGAAAAGCCAGAAACAGGCTGCAATCCCAAAGACACCAAAACTTGTACCCATATAAAGAAAATTGTTGTGCCCATGGGTGGCAACCTGCATTCCTTTTGATTTGGTGGTTTCACGGATACTTCCCGGACCAATACCGATCAAAGGATGAGCGATAATAACCTTGATTGATTCACTAAAAATAAAAAATCTGGGAAACTCAATAGCATCTTTGCCCTTTAGAATTGTTTCTTTTTCCATTTTTAGATTATTAAAAGTGTAGGTTGCCACTTTTCTGACAACAGGAGAAAGCAGGAGGCTGCACACAAGGATCAAGCTTACCATAACTTTAATTTTTAATGAAAATTTATACATTAAATTATTGGCAACAACCGGAGAGATAATGATAAAAAAAAGATATCCAGCTCTGCCCCTCAGGACAGCTACATGAAATATAAAGGCAAAAATCAGTAAGAGTAAAATTGCACGGCTTTTCCAGGATTCTGCCCGTTTAAAAAAAAATGACGCCATAAGAATGCCGATAAGCAGATACATGACCACAAGGGTGTGAGCCGTGCCAAACCCCAGATACAACCTGTTAATCGGGGCCATTAAGCCGGCAAATTGTATCAAAGCCAGAAAAGCGCCAATGAATAGCCCGGCCCAGAACCATTTTAAAAGTAGACAAACCCTTTTCTCATCAAGACTCAACCCAGCCGTTACAAATACTGCAAGCCAGTATTTTGTTTTAAGAGCGTAATCCACACCCAGATCTAAATTCTGCGAATACAAAAGTCCTATCCAGGGAAGGATCAAAAAAGGAATTACAGGGAAAAACCAGGATTGCTGTATAACAGACTTGATCGTAAAAACTTTTCCTGAAATCAACCATACCAGAAAGGCCATCCCAATAGAAATCAAAGGGGGCGCTGTTCCCGTGGGCAATAAAAAAAAAGTTAATACAATAA
>JABIYQ010000052.1 GCA_018702715.1 Desulfobacula sp.
ATCATAAAAAGGGGTGACCATGTATTTATCATGGATATGGGTGTCGATTCTTATTCCGGGTCCTCCTGGAAAGAGTATCGATTCTATTTGACCGGGTGAGGGCATAAAATTATCATTGGGATCAGTCGCATTTATCCTGCATTCCATGGACCATCCATTAAGGTGTATATCCTCTTGTTTTAAATTCAGTTTTTTCCCGGCGGCTATTAAAATCTGCTGTTGAACAATATCTACCCCCGTGACCAGTTCTGTTACAGGATGTTCAACCTGAACCCTTGCATTGACTTCCATAAAATAAAAATTTTTATTCTTATCCACAAGAAATTCCATGGTTCCCGCATTGGTGTAATCGAATGCTTTTGCTATCTTGATGGCTGTTTTTCCAAGTTTTGCACGGAAATTTTCATCAACAAAGGATGAGGGAGATTCTTCTATGAGCTTTTGATATCTCAGCTGAATACTGCATTCCCTTTCTGCCAGGTGGATATAATTACCAAAATGGTCACCAAGGATTTGGATTTCAATGTGTCGTGGTTTTTCAATATATTTTTCAAGGTAAATATCAGGATTTCCAAAAGCAATCTTTGCCTCTCCTGAAGCAATGGAAAATGCAGTGATAAGTTCTTCTTTGTCGTTGGCAATCCTCATTCCGCGGCCACCGCCGCCGCCCGCGGCCTTTAATATAACTGGATATCCCACAGTTTTTGCAACCTCGCAGGCCATATCCGGAGATGCAATAATATCATCGCTGCCTGGAATAATTGGAATACCCAGGTCCATTAATGTCTGTCTTGCTGCTGATTTATCACCAGCTTTTGCGATACTCTGTGCTGAGGGGCCGATAAAAATAATATGATTATCAAAACAGGCTTTTGCAAAGTCGGAATTTTCAGAAAGAAAGCCATATCCCGGGTGGATCGCATCGGCTTTTGTCTTTTTTGCAGCGGCAATTATATTGTCAATGTTTAAATAACTTTTGCGGCTTAAAGCAGGGCCGATATTAACAGCATCATCTGCATACTTTACATGGAGACTGTCTTTGTCTGCATCGGAAAAAACAGCAATGGTCTTAATACCCATTTCTTTGCAGGCACGAATGACCCTGACTGCAATCTCGCCTCTGTTCGCAATTAAAATCCTTTTAAATAACATGTCTCCCCCGAATTTTTTTTAAAAGCAATTCAAGTTTTAATTGGGTTCAATTTCCATCAATGCCTGGTTTTTCATAACAGGGTCTTCGTTTTCCACTAAAATTTTTGTTACGATGCCTGATTGTTCACTTCGAAGCTCGGTGAAAATTTTCATGGATTCAATCATACACACAATATCTGATGCATTGATTTTTTGTCCGACTTCAACCAGAAATTTTTCGCCCGGTGCAGTGGATCTGTAAAAAGTTCCCATTACGGGTGAGGTTAGGGTATATGTTTTTTCACCCATGTTTATTCTCCTTTACTATAATAGTTATCGCGATCTTGTTTTTTTATAAAATATACTTGACATATATTTTAAATATGTGTCAAGTTTATTTTTATTCCCATAAAAAGTATCAGAAGAAAGGATGACTCCAGGGTATGGGCAAAACAGCAAAAATACAAAAGATTCCAAAACAGCCATTGGCCGTCACTGCCTATGAAACCCTTGTCAGAAAGATAATCTGTCTTGAATATCAGCCAAGCCAGCACCTTGAAGAAAATCAGCTTGTGGATGATCTGGGGATTGGAAGGACTCCTATAAGGGAAGCTCTTGTCCGACTGCACAGTGAAAAAATGGTTGAATCCCATCCCAAAAGGGGTGTTATTGTTCGCCCCATTACCTTGCAAAATACCAAGGCAATGTTTGAAAGTATGAGAATTATGGAACGGGGCATTGTTGATATCGCGATTCATAAAAATTGCTCAACTTTTATAAAAAAGATGAAAGAATCAAATAAAGAAGTTGAAAAGGCAATTGGCGCAAATGATGTTTTTGAATTGGTGGAGGCCAATCATGAATTTCATATGAATTTTGCAAAGTGTTCACAAAATGAATTTCTCATCAGAGCAGTCCAGGATGTAAGAAGCGAGGCAAAACGTCTGTCCTATTTGTCCTATGGGAATGTTATTGATCCTCAACGACCTCTTAAATCCCATTATGAGTCGGTTTTTGTGGAACATGAACAAATTATCGAATCCCTTATAAAGAAAAATGAAAAACAAATGAAAGAGCTAATTGAAAAGCATATTTTAACTTTCCGGCAAAGGATAATTGTTTTTATGACATCCTGATTGAATTTTTAAAGGGTGCAAACTCTTATAAAATATTAATAACCCTAAAAAGGAGAAAGAGATGAAAAAATTATTAATCGTTTTAACCGGCCTGATGTTTGCCTTGACCTTGGTTTCCAATGCAATGGCAAAAACAAAGTGGGATCTGCACTTAAATTATCCTGCGGGTAATTTTCATTCCAAAGGTGCACAAGTATTTGCTGATAAAGTCGCCAAAGCAACTAATGGTGAACTTACTATTGTTCTTCATCCGGGCTCCTCATTGGGATTTAAAGGCCCTGAGCTTTTAAGAGCTGTTGCTGAAGGTCAGCTGGCCGTTGCTGAAATACCTACTGGTATGGTTGAAGGTGATGCACCCGTTCTTGCATTGACAGCACAACCTTTTATTTCTACAAATGCTTTTGAGCAGCGTCTTCTTTATCAACTTGCAAAACCCGTATATGCCAAAAACTTGAAAAAATTCAATCAGATGACTCTTTACACTTCCATATGGCCTTTTTCCGGTATTTATACCCAGCGCAAAATCCAGTCTGAATCAGATTTAAAAGGCTTAAAAATGAGGGTTTATGATGGTACAGGGCTTTCCTTTGGAAAAGCCACGGGTATTGCGGCAAGAAAAATGCCTTTTTCTGAAGTATATCCTGCAATGAAAGCCGGGCTTTTAGATTCCATGTACACCTCTTCTCCTTCCGGAGTTGATGCAAAAGCATGGGAAATTTTAAAATATTTTACTCCGATAAATATTGTGGGTCCTGTGAACATGATCAATGTTAATAAGGCTGCCTGGGATAAACTGGATAAAAAAACCCAGGCAATCGTCCTTGAAATTGCCATTCAGATGGAAGATGACATGTGGAATCTTGCAGGAGACATGGACCGTAAAAGCCGTGCAACTCTTGTGGAAAAAGGAATGACCATTGATC
>JABIYQ010000287.1 GCA_018702715.1 Desulfobacula sp.
GTCAGTTTTTTGCCTGCAACCATACCGATGATGGCAAATGCTGGCCCTAAAAATGAAAAAGTCCCGCCCTGGATGATGGGAAGTCTATTTCCAAGAGGAGATTGCTGAATCAAGGTACAGATACCAGAGGCAAAAAACATGGTTGAAATTAATAAAGCCAGTTTATCCGGCGGCATCCCAATGGCGCCACCGATAATAAAAGGAATTAATACCGTTGCCCCGAACATGGTCAAGTATTGCTGAAGCCCAAGCAATGCTGCCAGAGGCCATTTGGGTTTGCTGCCGATGGGGTATAGAATCCATCCGCTTTTAGTGCCGTTCTCTTCTTGCTCACTCATACAATCTCCTTCCTTAAATAATGAAGTTAATATTTACTTTAGGTTAGCGGTTGATCATGGAACAATGGCCATGAATTATGGAAGATGTTTGCAAATATCTTCATACATTTCAGGTCTTCGGTCTCTGAAAAACTGCCATCCATCTCTGACTTCACGAATCATTTCAAGATCCAGATCTGCAACAACTATTTCATCTTTATCACAACTTCCTTTTACAAGGAATTCGCCCTTGGGATTGACAAAATAACTGGTTCCGTAAAATTCACCGAATTCCCATGGTTTTTCCAGTCCAACGCGGTTATTGGCTCCAATAAAGACACCGTTTGCAACGGCTTGTGCAGGTTGTTCAAGCTCCCATAAGTGCTGAGATTTTCCAGTTGTTGTTGCTGAAGGGTTGAAGAGAATTTCAGCTCCGTTCAATGCCAGAATGCGGGCACATTCCGGAAAGTGACGATCATAACATATAAAAAGTCCGATTTTTGCATATTGGGTTTCAAACACTGGAAATCCAAGGTTACCCGGTTTAAAATAAAACTTTTCCCAGAATCCGGGCCAGGTGTGGGGTATCTGGATTTTTCTGAATTTTCCAAGATATTCTCCATTGGCATCAATCACGGCAGCCGTATTATAATAGACCCCGTCAATGGTGACTTCGTAAACAGGCAAAATAATAACCATATTGTATTTCTTGGCATATTCACTGAATCTTTCTGTAGTCGGGCCCGGGACTTTTTCAGCTGATTCATACCATTTTATATCCTGCTCACAGCAAAAATAGGGTCCATAGAAAATTTCCTGAAGACATAGAATATTGACTCCTTTTTCCCCGGCTTCTTTAACCATGGGGATATGTTTTTCAATCATGGCCGCTTTTATCTGGGCAACAGTTCCATCGGATCGAGCATTTGACATTTGAATATGGGCACATTTCACAATTCTTGACATGACTGTCTCCTTATGTCGAATTAGATGTAATATCTAGTAGTATTTTGAAAATTACTATTAAAAAAATTAAAATCAAAGTCAAGTTATTTTCGAATTTTAAATTTCCCAATATCAAAAATTTATTCTTGACATTTACCCTAGGCTGGGTGTTATTTGTCAGTGATCAATTTAAAGATGAAATATGTTCAGTTATAAGCACTATTGTCTTTGTTTTGCTGAGTTTTAAGTTTTATAATTATAGCAAGGAGTTGTTAATGGATAAAGGATATGATTTTAATCAGGCTTGGACAGAGGCGAATCGATGCCTTCTTTGTCATGATGCACCGTGTTCCAAAGGATGTCCTGCTGGCACGAACCCTGGAAGGTTCATCAAAAAGTTTAAAATGCAAAACATAAAAGGTGCCATTCGTACCATAAAGGAAAATAATATTCTTGGCGGCGCCTGCGGTATTTTATGCCCCACTGCCAGGTTATGTGAAAAGGAATGTGCAAGTTCGAATCTTGACCGGCCCATAGAGATCGGAAGGATACAGGAGTTTTTAGTGAGGCATGGTCGTGAAATTGGCTTTAAAGTATTTGAAAAACCAAAATCAAATCTAGAAAAAGTGGCTGTTATCGGCTCAGGACCTGCAGGCTTAAGCTGCGGTGCTGAACTTGGCAAAAAGGGATATAAGGTTACTATTTTTGAAAAAATGGATGAGCCGGGGGGTGTTTTGCGGTACGGGGTTCCTTCCTATCGATTCAGTAAAGATTATCTTAAAACAGAGCTTGAAGATATCATAGAGCTTGGGGTAAAATTTGAATGCGGCCATGCCATAAAAGAAGTTGGAGAAGCTGAAGATCTTCTTAATAAAGGCTTTAAAGCTGTTTTTATTGCAATAGGTCTTTGGGATGCAGCCACTCTCTTTGAAGATAAACCTGAAGGCGTTTATGATTCTGTGGCATTTTTATCCAGTCCTCGCACAGGCCGCCAGGAACTATTAAAAGATCAGATTAAAAATAAAAAAGTGGCAATTATCGGTGGTGGATCCGTTGCAATGGATTGTGCCGGTTTAGCAAGACACTTTGGGGCATCAGATGTTTACCTGGTTTATAGAAGATCTTTTTGCCAGATGCCTGCTGACGAAGATGAGAAA
>JABIYQ010000626.1 GCA_018702715.1 Desulfobacula sp.
AAAAGGAGAAATTTTAACTCATATAGAGCCGATACAAAAAGACAAAAAGAGAAAGCGAATCAATATCGCATATAAACGTTTGAAAAGATCGATACAGATAAGTTTTAAGCTCGGTAAAAGCGAATTTTTTGCATATAAACAAAATGACACTGCTAAAAGGCCTGTGTCTATTACAGATCTGGCAGAATTATGGGTTACCTGTCCAGATCATAAAATCCAACCGCTTGCGTTTAATCCTTTGATGCCTGTGCCGGTCGGAGTACGTGGGGGCCTTTGTGATCAAGAAATTTTCGGCAATTTAGATCTTCAAAACTGGAATCCTGATTCATGGGGGTACATAAGGCTTTCCGAACCGATAAGCTATCCGGGAACTGAGGCGTTTGACACCAATTTATTGAAAAAGTCATTGCTGAGATTTAAAAGAACAGACACCCCTCCGGAATTACGATCCATACCTGTCTTACCTCTGAAATATCGGTATAGAGGGCCAGACAAAAGCTCATCTGGCATTTTGCCTCAAGATGACATACTGACTGAAAAATATCTAAAGATTGCAGCATTGTCCAAAGAGACATTAAATCATTACACCAGAAAAAAAATCAGAAAAACAGTGGGAGAGCTTTTTAAACTGATCTTTAACCGGCTGACTGGCAAACTTGGAATGCTCAGGCGCAACGGCCTTGGAAGAAGAGTGGATATGTCAGGTCGGCTTGTTATTGTTCCTGATCCGGATATGGCCTGGGATGAATGCGGAGTTCCAGCAGAGATCCTGATGCAGTTTTTAGGAAAGGATGTTGCTCAGGAGCCGCATATACTGGAGGAGTTTTTAAAGAATGAGACTATTGATCGTCTTATCAAGTCCTTGTTTAATGTAGAAAGAGCGTTTGAAGACATAGACAAGGATATTGAAAAATTAGTCCTTGATAAAGGCTTCTGGACAAATAGAGTCTGGCCGGACAAACAATTGAATGATGAGCATTTAAAGGCAGTGGAAAAGGTACTCGAACGTTATCTTGAAGCGCATCCGGATTTAACGTTGGTTTTAAACAGACAGCCGTCACTGCACAGATACAGTATAATGGGATTGAAGCCAATTGCCCTGCCACCGGAAGAAGGCCTTGTATTAAAAATTAACCCACTTGTCTGTAAGGGGTTTGGAGCGGATTTTGACGGAGATGAAATGGCGGTTCATATGCCATTGGGCAGTGAGGAGCAACTTGAGGCAGAAGCCATGAAGCCGACAAAAAAATGGAATCTGTTTTCCTGCGCCAATAATCAGATCCTTGCAAATTTTGACCAGGATTTTGTTGCAGGACATTTTTATATATCAATGGATTCAAGTGCCAGAAAAATATTGAAACGGGTTTTTGAGCCGCTTCTTTGTGATCAATGTCTTAAGCTGCTAGAGGAAAAAGGGGTTTGGAAAAAGAATCACGGAGAAAAACTTCTAACCCATTTGTGTCATGAGCATTCCAATGAAGCTCCTGAAATTGTAACAGAATGGATGCAGTTAGCTTTTCAGCAGGTTACAGAAGAGGGATTGTCTTTTGGAATTCTTGAGTTGGACTATCTGAAAGGACTATTGAATAAAGTTACGGATGAGTTCATAAGCGAATATGAAAATGAATCAAATGGAGAAATTCTATCGGAAAAAACCGCAGCCTTAGGAAAGAACGTTCTCGAAAAATTAAATCAAATTGTTCAATGCCCTTCAGATACACCAGGTTTTGGTTTAGCAGTCCTTGCAATCAGTGGGGCTCGGGGAACAAAACAGGTAAGACAGTTGATCAGTTCAAGAGGTTATCTTGATCCCGGACATACAGGATTTGACAAACATGCAAACGATTTTTTCATCAAAGAATCTCTGGTTGAAGGTATGACCAGGAAATCATCATTTAGGGCTTCAATGAATTCACGAAGTTCCATGCTCGATAAAAAACTTGGAACCGGGCGTGCAGGATATTTGATGCGGCAGCTTGTTCTTGCAGGTTGGAACTGGGTGATAACTAAAGGAGATTGCGGTGTGATTCGCAAAACAGGAGCAAAGGTAACAGACTGCCGATGGAAAGAGAGACAAACTATTTGTTCTTCGTGTTACGGGAAGCTGCCAGGTTTGGAATCTGTTCCCAAAGGCTTTCCAGCAGGCCTGATTGCTGCACAGTCTCTTGGAGAAAGAGGAACCCAGCTTTCCATGCAAAGTTTTCATACTGCAGAAAAACAGCTTTCCATTGATGAGGTTGTGGCTTTATTGGATGGCAAGGACCCCGTGCCGGGATATGAAAAGAAAACTCCTTACAACTGGTTTTTGGATAAAAACGATGCCGAATCTTTTGTGAATAGGATAAAACGGGAAAACGGCTATAAAAATATTGATGAGAGACACATCCAATTGATCTGGCTGATTATACACATGAGTGAGAAACAAAGCCTGTCAAGTGCATGGCAAAGCAAGTGCTCTCCTTTATCATCGTTAATAGGACCTAATCAAAGGCAGGCGCTTCTTAAATCACTAGAAAACGGTAAAGATGAAGATTACTCGTCGCCCTTTGTAAAAATCATGATGAGCCGGTCACCTGTGATTACATAGAGAGAGGATAGATTATGGGACAAAAAAGGATACCGACAAATTTTAGACAAATACAAAAAAAAGTATCCCAACAAAAGCAGATAAAATCAGGGAAAGCGTTAGTAACGAAAAAAACATCTGATATGATTCGAATGCGCCAGGCTGTATATGAATTGTCTCCCATGAAATTGAATGAGTACCTGGAATCTCATCAAGATGAAGATTTTATTGATCCTACCTTGGAAGATTATGCAAGCCCGGAAGATTTACTCGATTTGGATTCGGATATGGACATATCAGACGAGGATGAAACACAAAAGATTCCTGAAAGCCAATTATATGCGTACACAGGATACCTCGGAAAAGGCATTGATTTTAATGAAAGTGTTATCTTTAATCCGTTAACTGCCTATGTAATCACAGTTACTGAAAATTCGCAAAAAGGATTCAAATGTTGCTTTGAGGCGCCGGACTGGTTCCATAAATACAGCCGGTCTAAAAGTGGGGCATCTGACTACATTAAAAAATTAAGACGAACTATTGAAGAGATAGCGTCATGGCTTGAAGAAACGAGACAGGCATTTTTGTCAGACCCGTCTCCAGATACTTATGTTCTTGGAGATTTAAATTCGCCTGAGCATCCCTGTGTACTTCAAAGTGGATTAGCAGAGATAATCAATAAAAGATTTTCCGGGCTTGATATAGAGCGTGGTATAGACAAAACTATTGTATCCAGACTTAAAAATAAGATATGGTTGCTATGGAAAAAGTGGAATATGCCGTTAGAATCTTTGTTTTCAATCGAGTTCCGCATGGCCTGGGTAGTAGACAAATGTTTGGATTCATACAAAAAAAATAAGATGTTCATACAAAATGGTTTGGGTGTGGCTCTTTTGCGACATGCCTGACAATAGTTTTCAGTAGTCATAATATTTCTTATTTTCCGTCAGTTTTACTTGATTATTTTAAGATGATCTCGTCTGGCCGAAGACTGTGG
>JABIYQ010000051.1 GCA_018702715.1 Desulfobacula sp.
TGTGGAATAAATTCAAGAGTCTGGTTTTTAGTAAAACTTTGATGCTGTTTTTGTCCTGCCAAAAAGCTGTAAATTGAAAGCCCTATTTTCATGGATGATTTTGAAGGTCCGTGGTCTTTATAAATCGGCATTAAAAAATTTAAGGGATTTACAAGACCTGGATAGGTTTTTAAAAGACGCTCTCTTTCTCTTACAGCCGATCTTGTTAAAAGAAATTTGCCCTGTTTTAAATATCGAAGCCCGCCATGAACCATTTTTGAAGAACGGCTTGAAGTCCCCCATGAAAAATCTTTTGCTTCCAGGAGAATGGTTTTAAGCCCCTTGTTCACAGCCTCATGAAAAACGCCTGCACCCGTGACCCCTCCGCCTATGACAACCAGATCAAACGGTTTGGCGGCATCTATTAGTCGCATGATTCTCCTGTGATATTTTTTTAATTGATAATAAGTTTTATACACAATTTCACAAAGAGGCATCAAAAAACAAGTCTTTTCAGCCCCTATTTTTTAATAGTTTAGGAAAGTACTTTACAAAAATCAAACTATGGATTATTTGTGGCGAATATTGAGAGTGTTTTGCTTTTTCAAGAAAGGTGAATTCAAACCAGCAGAGCGGGGATAGGCATTTAAGTCAAGTAAAAAAAGTTTCATATTTTAAACCGTTTTTTAAAGGGAGTTTAAACCAATGAATATTGATGAGTTTTCCATGGATTTTTTTTCCTTAAAAGGAAAAACAGCCATCGTGACAGGAGGGAACAGTGGACTTGGGCTAGCTTTTTCCACGGCTTTGGCAAAAGCCGGAGCCAATCTTTTCATTCCAAGCGCTGTCATGGATGAAGGGGAAACTAGGCAATTAATAGAAAAACAGGGAAATGCCGTTGAATTGGTGGAGATTGATATCACAAAAAAAGGTGCTGCAAAAAAAATCATCGATACCTGTGTTAAAAAGTTTGGAACGATTGATATTTTAGTGAATAACGCCGGGATTTGCAGGGCGAATTCAGTATTGGAATTTGACCGCAATGACTGGGACCCCATGATAGCAGTAAACCTTACCGCTGCATTTGAATTAAGTCATGAAGCCGCCAAAATAATGATCCCTCAAAAAAGCGGTAAAATGATCAATATCTGTTCTTTGTTTTCTTATCTGGGAGGCCAGGGATCTGCTGCATATGCCGCAACCAAACACGGTATTGCCGGTTTGACCAAAGCCTATTGCGATGAACTGGCACAATATAATATCCAGGTAAACGGTATTGCACCAGGATACTATGCCACGGAACTGACCACTGCCACAAGGAGCAATCCTGAAACCAATCAAAGAGTCCTGGACCATATTCCAACCAATCGGTGGGGTGAACTCCAGGACTTGATGGGAACTGCTGTGTTTCTGGCAAGCCGGGCCGCAGATTATGTCAATGGTCATGTGCTTGTTGTTGACGGTGGCTACCGGGTACGATAGTCTTTAAGGCAATCACCCAACACTATAATATTAAATTTTAATAATTCACAATTCATTAAAAGGAATTAAAATGACATTAACCAGGCAAGCCATTGTTGATCATTTAATAGATATTGCAGGTCAGGATCGTGTGATCACAGATGAGCAGGTATTAAAGGAAAACAGCTATGACCGGTATAAAAAATTGGAAACAATTTTTGGTATTTATACCACACCGATTCCAGCAGCAGTGGTGAAACTTGTAGACACAAAACAGGTTTCTGAAGTGTTGAAATTCTTAAACAAAAATAAAGTCAATAGTGTTGCCCGTACCGGGGGGACAGCCACGGAGGGCGGCCTTGAAACCATTGTTGAAAATTCAGTGGTTCTTGATGGTTCGCAAATGAATCGAATAATTAATATTGATTCCACGAATATGCAGGCAACAGCTCAGTGCGGGGTAAATCTGGGTGAGTTCGAAGACCGTCTCCGAGAGCAAGGCTTGACCACTGGTCATTCCCCCCAGTCCAAACCCCTGGCAAATATGGGAGGGCTGGTTGCAACCCGCAGTATTGGACAGTTTTCTACTCTTTATGGTGGAATTGAGGATATGGTTATAGGGTTGGAAGCAGTATTTCCCAATGGTGATATCACCCGGATTAAAAATGTTCCCAGAAGGGCGTGTGGTCCGGATATCCGTCACGTGATTATCGGTAATGAAGGCGCTTTATGCTATATCACGGAAGTAACTGTTAAAATTTACAAATACTTTCCTGAAAACAACCAATTTCTTGCATGGGCGTTGGATGACATGTCTATGGGTTTTAAGATCCTGCGGGAAGTCATGGTGGAAGGCTATCGCCCTTCTGTTGCACGTCTTTATGATGCGGAAGATGGTGCTCAACATAACTTTGACCAGTTTGCTCCGGATAAATGCGTTTTAATGTTCATGGCAGAAGGCAATGAGCGCATTGCCGGTGCCACGGCCCAAGGGATTGCAGCCCTAGTCGAAAAATATGTTGGAAAGTATGAGGAGTGTACACCCATTGATGGTAAAATTATTGAAAACTGGTTTAATCATTTAAACTGGGGACCGGAAAAAATTGCCCAGGAGCGCGAGCTTATTCGAAAAACTCAGCATTTGGCATACACCACGGAAGTTTCCGGTAACTGGGATTGTATCAACATCATTTATGAAAACGCCCTTAAAAGGATACGGGAAGACTATCCCCATATGGATGATTTGACCATGCTCGGAGGCCACTCATCCCATAGTTACCAGACGGGAACCAATCTATACTTTGTATACGACTACGATGTAAAGAATTGTAAACCAGAAGAAGAAATCAATAAGTATCATATCGCCATAAACGCCTTGATTGTAGAAGAAACCCTGAAGGCCGGCGGTTCAATGGTCCACCATCATGGTATTGGTAAATACAGGACCCCCTGGACAAAGCAGGAGCACGGGTCGGCTTATTATATTTTAAAAGGGTTAAAAGATCAGTTTGATCCCAATGGTATTATGAACACAGGAACCATTTATCCGGTGGAATAATGAAAATTGCAGTCTGTTTTAAAATTATAGCAGATTATGACAGAATGTCCCCTAAAGACTGGGAATGGGATGAGCACTATGTTGTTGATACCCGTTTTGTCCGCAGTATCTTCAATTGTTTTGAAGAAAGTGCATTGGAAATGGCTTTAAAGCTTTCCAGGCCTTTGGAGAAAACCGCTGATACGGCAGAACTCACAGCCTTAACCATTGATGACGAGAAAGCCGATCTTTTTCTCAAACACTTAATTGCCGTGGGGTATGACCATGCCGTACGAATTTGCCCCAACAAGAAGCTGGCCTTGAGATTTAGTCCCTTGTCCATATCCCATTTGATTTCAGCATATATGAATCACAATGCGCATCAGCTTGTCATTTTTGGAATGCAGGGAGGGGAAGGTGACAATGGCCAAACCGGCTTCCTTGTTGCTGAACAATTGGGATGGCCCTGCATTCGAGAGGTAACGGATGTGATAAAAACTGAATCACCTGATTTTTTGAAAGTGACAAGCAGGATTGATGGGGCAAGTTTGGTTCAAATAGTCAAGTTGCCCATGGTGCTTATCATCGGTAATTCTAAGGACTCTCCTTATCTGCGTATTCCAAACCTGAAACAGAAGTTAGAGGCTAAAAAAAAGCAGGTGACTCTTTTGTCCGAGCATGATCTTAAACTGGATAATAAGGAAGGGCCCCATAAGGTAGGGCTAAATAAAGTAGGACCCAATAAGGAATGGTTCAACACAGACAAAACCCTTATTAACTTACACAGGCAAAAGGTCAACCCGCCCTGTATTTTTCTGGAAGGACAAACGGGCCGGGATCAGGCCGAACAACTCTATCATCAATACTTAAAAAAGCGGTTGCCCTAATGAAAGCCGCAATCGTGTTAAATGCCAACAGTATTTCATTACAACAGCAGGCCCATGAAATACAGTCAATGCTGGACACGATTGAGACAGGGTTTTGTAGTGTGGAAATGTGGCTGTTTTACCAGTATCCAAAACCCAAAGTATTCCCAAAAATAGGTAGTCCTTTATCAGGCATTAAACTGATAAGGCTGGAAAATGTTCATTCTCCGGAATCCTACCTTCAACTGCTTGAGCGTTTAATGGGCCAATATCCAATGGATATGCTGGTGTTTGCAAGCGACGGGCTGGGACAAGAACTTGCAAGTCGCCTGGGCTATCGACTGAAAGGCAGTTCCTGTCTTCAGGTTGAAGAATGCAGTTTGAAATCAGGTAGCCTTGAGATTATAAAGCCCTTGTATGGGAACAATTTGACGGCACTGTTTGTTTTAGACTCTTTTCCCTGTTGCCTGTCAGTGGCTAAACAAGTATTTTGTCCAGTAAAAATGATCCCCTGTAAATCTGTGAGCATAGAAGCGTGCGAACTGGATCAGATTCAACCTGCCTGGATAAAAGAAAGCCGGACAATTTGCGATGAACCGGGTTCGGATTTAGTTGATGCAGATCTGGTGCTTGTGGTGGGACAGGGAGTAAACAACAAAGAAACCATGGATGTTTTGCAGGGCATTGCAAATACCATTGGTGCAGAACTGGGTGCCAGTCGTCCCGTGGTGATGAATGCCTGGATTGATATGAACCGGTTGATCGGTGCATCCGGGTTGATCATATCGCCAAAGATTTGTATTGTAGCAGGTGTTTCCGGTACGGGCGTTTTTAGCACAGGCATTAAAAAAAGTGCCTTTATCGTTGCCATCAACATTGATAAAAAGGCCCCGATTTTTCAGATGGCAGATGTCGGTATTGTTGGCGATCTTCAGGAATTTCTTCTTGAATTGGAAAAGGTGATCAAAGCCGATAATGAAAAAAAAGGGCTTCACGACAGGGCTGGATCAGGGATTGAGTCATGATCAAAGCCAAAGACCCGGGCAAAGCCAAAGACCAGGCCAAAGTCAGAAAGGTGTGCAATTTAATTCTGCCCTTACAAGACCTTCACAAAGACTATTTAAAAGATGAGTCCCGAATTTGTGGAAAGGCAGAAAGTATCTCTTTCCCGGAAAATGAAACACAGGTCCAGACCATTGTAAAACTCCTTTTAAAACAGAAAACACCCATAACAGTCCAGGGCAGCAGGACGGGAATTACAGGTGGAGCAGTACCCATGGGCGGCCATATTCTAAACCTGTCAAAGATGATAAAAGTGACAGGTCTGGAACGGGATCCAAACGGTCAATTTTCCATACGGGTGCAACCGGGGATCTGCCTATCCGAACTGAATGAACAGATTGTTAATGGCCGTTTTAATGGTGAGGGGTGGGATAAAAAAACGCTCAAGGATTTGGAAGCCTTTAAGAAGGAAGGCAAGCTTTTCTGGCCGCCTGATCCTTCGGAAGGATTGGCATCTATTGGCGGCATTGCCGCAAACAACAGCCGGGGCATCTGCTCATTTTTTTATGGACCTGCCCGTCTTCATATCAAGAGTATTCGTGTGGTTGACACCCATGGAGAAATTGTTTCAATCAGGAGAGGCCAGTATAATTTTTCGCAAGGGGCCTGTCCTATACCGGGAGGCCGGGCAATTGAACTGGATCCGGCACTATTTCAAGGGCAGTCTTCCGATCATTTTACAGAGCCATACGATCTTATGGATCTTTACCTTGGCAGTGAAGGCATGTTTGGCGTGATTACGGAATTGAACTTATCTCTTTTGCCTTTGCCCAAAGAGCGATGGGGTATTGTTTTTTTCTTTGAGCATCAGTCCTGCGCTCTTGATTTTATTTTTGGGATTAAACCCAGACAAAAAAGACAAACAATGGAATCGGACACGGCCACAAACATTGCTGCCATTGAGTTTCTGGATAAAACCACACTGGATTGTATCCAAGACTATAAACAGGTGAACACAAGGGTAAAACAATTACCGGATATAGACAAAATATTTACCGCGGCAGTGTATGTGGAAATTCACGGAAACCATACCAAATCCGTTGAAGCACTATCTGAAATGCTGTTGGAAACAGCGGTTCAATGCGGTGGTGATCCGGACAACACCTGGGCCTTTTGCGGTGAGATTGAGATTGAGCGGCCTCATATCTTCCTTCATGCTGCTGCTGAATGTGTTAACTGGTTAATTGACAAGGCCAGGCTGAAAGATTCCCGGATCATCAAGCTTGGGACGGACATGCGTCTTGAAAATGTTTCTTTGTCCGAAGGACTTGAGATGGTCCAACAAGATCTGCAGACCCATGGCCTCAAAGCTGCCATTTTCGGTCATGCCGCATGTGGGGATCTTCATATCAATATACTGCCTCAAAATTATCAGGAATTTAAAAAGGGCAGGGCGCTTATAAAAGAGTGGACAAAAAAAATTGATACCCAAAAAGCCAGTATTGTGACAGCCCATGGTGTTGGTAAAATCAATAAGGATTTATTTGCCTCCATTCCTTTACCGAAAGCTCTGAAAGTGATTGGCAGCGTAAAGCAACAACTTGACCCTTATGGATTATGGAATCCCGACAATATGCTGGATTCCTGTAAA
>JABIYQ010000218.1 GCA_018702715.1 Desulfobacula sp.
GGCCGCCTTTGACATGGTCCTCGGGCGTGGCCCCTTTCTTGATTTTCTTAAGCAGGGCTGCATCCCCTGTTTCAAGCCCGATATGAAGCCTGTCAAGACCGGCATTGGCAATTTTTTCAAGATCAGTTTCTGGTTTTCTAACAATGGTTCTGGATCGACTGTAGGATGTGATTCTCTGAATTGTTGGAAAGGTTTTTTTCAAGTGCTTTAAGACCTGAACCATGTGATCTGTTTTCATTATAAGACTATCGGCATCCTGTAAAAAAACAGTTTTTCCTCCTGCTGCCAGCCAGTTAAAAAGCATGGAAATACCTGAATGAAAATACAGTTCAGGTTTATCTTTTATAAATTGAGAAAAAATTTGGGTCGTAAAAACATTTTTTGAACCTTGTTTTAAAGAAAGGTCTTTTAGCTGTAAAGAAATATCATGCATAACATTGATATCATGTATGATTTCTTCTGGTTTGCGCAGTTCAAATTTTTCTGATTTGTACATGGCGCAGAAAGTACAATGGTTCCAGGGGCAGTTGCGAGTCAGTCGTAAAAGAAGGGATGCACTTCCACCTTCACTGGGCGGCCGGTAAATTCCCGTTTCAAATTCATAGTTTTTAATATCCATAATTATACCCTATATGCTGATTTTGGTCAGGATACAATAATCCTTTAAAAAACCAAAGGATTTTTAAAGCAAGATCACAACCATTTCAAAATTTTGTGGCATGTTGCAATTATCGTTTTTTGGCGTTAAAAGATATTAACACCTTTGCTTGGTTTTCCAAGAGGCTGTTGCACACCACAACCTTGAAATTAGTGCTGTGCATTAAAATTCTGATAAAAGAGAAGGAATCAATAGATGATAGAAGTAAAAAGAAGACTTTATATTTTTATTGTGATGTTAATCAGTGTCACTATTTTTGGCTCTATTGGGTTTATGATACTGGAAAAATTATCTTTTCTTGATGCGCTCTATTATAATATCGTTACCCTGTCAACTGTGGGTTATGGAGACATTCATCCAACTCATCCATCAACACGGCTTTTGGCGATTTTTATTATCGTGCTTGGCAGCAGTGCCTTTATTGGTTGTATTGTAAATGCTACTGAGATGATGCTTCTACAAAGAGAATTCAAGCAAAGGATGAAAAAGCAAAATATTGTTCTTGGTATTTTTTTTAGTGAATTAGGATATCATCTGCTGACACTTTTTTCATCCTATGGCGTGGGAAAAGTCAAATTATCCGGCCTGTTTAAAATTGACATGGATTGGTCTGAGAAACAATTGTCGGCAATGCTTAAAAGTCTTGAAAAAAATTCTTTAAAAGTTGATATATCAAAAGTTAATTTAAATGGGTTGAATCAGTTTTTAAGGGGGAAACACAAATTTGTACTTAGCCTTTTGGAAAACCCCGTCCTTATTGAACAGGAAAGGTTTACAGAATTGCTTTTAGCTGTTGCACACATTAATGAAGAACTTTCAAGCAGAGAAAGCCTGGATTCACTTCCGGAATCTGATTTAAACCATTTGGCCGGCGATATCAACAGGGGATATTCTATTTTAGTGGAAGAGTGGCTGACATATTTATTGCACTTAAAAAAACACTATCCATATTTATATTCTCTGGCAGCCAGGAAAAATCCGTTCAATCCCAATGCTTCGGCTGTGATAAAAGAAGATTGAGTTTTAAAATCTCCCTAAACCCTTGAAGTGGTGGTCTTTCCTTATGCATGATCTGGTTTTATTAACCGCCATTCCCTCCAACTCCTTGATATCTTGTATTCATGCTTTTGTTTTGTAAATCTTTAAGCGTCTTGTTTTATAAGCCTTTCAACAAGTCATAAGTTATGGTTTCGTGAATTGGTTTCCATTAATTTTTAACCAAAATTACAAGCATTTAAAAATTTTACCTAAATATTATGGAGATAGACATAATTCGACATCAAATTCTTCAATAATTTTTGACGATGAAATTACAGTTTAACTATTTTTCCATAATTGAATCACGAAAAAATAAAAATACAGAGGGTTGCAGAGGGTCGTTCATAGGTGATTTTTGAATAATTAATAGTCCAGCCAATAACCTGTAGCCCTGTCAATTTTTTGTATTATACACTTTAATTTGGGGGAAGGGCTCATATTGCTGTTTCTGGCCTATATAATGGAATTGAAAATTAGCAATAATAGCTTTATGGTTAATATTAGTTAACTTTGGTTAGTATTAGTCCTAATTTGAATATATTATAGTTTAATTGTTGACAAATACTTACTATTAATATACTTAAGCTTACCATTGTGAATTTGATTTGTAACAATTGACTGCTAACAATAAAAAGATGAGTGTATCCTATGAAATTATTGCGACTGTTTAACAATCTCCTGCTAAGCCTTCTGTTTATTTTTTTAACAACATCTTTAGCCATTGCCCAAGGCAATTGTAAGGCAACCTATGGCTATAATGGTGAAATATTCACTTTGGCAACTGGAAGTCCGGGGGAGTTAGGACTATTAAAAGAATTATCAACCGTATTTAATGAAAAACATAACACAACTATGTGCTGGGTAAAGGCAGGTTCAGGCAAATCTCTTAAGTTGCTCAAAGCAAAGAAGGTGGATATTATTATGGTTCACGCACCCGCCACAGAGAAAAAAGCGGTAAAGGAAGGGTGGGCAATCAAGAGATCCTTGATCGGTTCAAACGAATTTTATATTGTCGGCCCCAAAAATGATCCTGCCGAGATTTCTTCTGCCATATCTGCTGCTGATGCCTATTCAAAGATTGACAGAACAAAAGCAACTTTTCTTTCAAGGGGAGATAATTCAGGTACAAATAAAAAAGAGTTGAGTATATGGGAAAAAACCGGAATTTCTCCTTCTGGAAATTGGTATTTAATAACAAAAGATTTTATGATGGCAACCCTGAAAAAAGCAAATGAGGTTAATGGATATTTTATGACAGACTCTTCCACATGGGTAGCTGGCAAAAAAGATCTTGGCAATATCAAGGTTCTTTTTAAAGGTGACCCCTATTTGATCAATA
>JABIYQ010000050.1 GCA_018702715.1 Desulfobacula sp.
AAAAAAAAATCAAAGAATTACTGGCTGTTACAATACAATTTTTTATATAAAAAACAAATAGATAAAATAACATTTTTTACGCCCCAGTATTATTACGTGGCACATTTGTTGCTAATATTCTATAACGTGTTAATATCATATCATTTTTAAGTCCATCTGAACTCAGGTTCACCACAGTACTTTTCCATGTTTTTTTTACAGCCATAAAATTTAGCTTTTTCTCTTTCCGGACAGGCATCCTATAACCTGAACAGTTTTAAAATTATTATTAAACATCAGCTTTTTCATTACTCTTCCATCCCTGACCCTGGCAGGAAACCATTTAATCCGGAATAGCGTAAGGTATTTTTCCCATTTCAATTTGTGATCGTCTTATAATCCAGATTCCATTCTTCAGGTTTCTTATTTTGTTCCGATGTGATGAGAATTTGTTTTTTTTCAGTCCTATTCTTATTTTTCTCAATGGTAAAAAATAACACATTAAACGGTAAAAGCGTCTCGACCTTGAGAAACTCATCAAGTGTTGGTTTTAAATTATTTTTTTCCAATCTCTCCCTGCCATCGTTATCGTCCAGATTATCTTTAACCTTAAAATATATCCCCAGGGTATTATCGTTCCCATTTTTATTTCCATAGACAAATAGTCTATCGTAAGAGGTTCCATCTTCCCCTACGATAAACACATTTTCAATCAGTTGGTGATCTTTAAAATAGCCTTTCTGTTTTTCTTTAAAGTCAATAATATTTTTATATCTTTTACAATCATATTCCTTCATCGCCTGACTTTGACGATCCAAAACCCATTTATTAACCTCATAATAATTAAGGCCGCCAGCTCTTCCGCCGGCTCTTTCTTCCTGGTTTTCACAACCATCAAGAAAACGTAGAAGTCCTACAACAATACCAAATCCTTTTATCACTTCTTTGTTTTCTTCAAGATTTTTAATCCCTTTGGTAACCTTTATTTCATCTTCGTAAACTACATCATCCTGAGGGCTGTCAAGATGAACAGGCATTTTTTTCCTGTGGTAAAGCGCCGCAAACGCAATACTGTTTAACAGTTCACAACCCTTCGTATCTGCAGTGAAATCACTGGGGAATAAAAATTTTTTCTCCTTCTCCTTCATTATCAGTTCATAGGAAAGGAAATTATGGAACTTTCGTACCTTTTCAGGATTATCAAAACAATAATATCTATCCTTGGAATCTGGATAACCATTTTTCCTGAATACACCCTCTTTTCCCTGAAAAGTAAAATAATCCCCTGTATGCCCTATATCATGAAGCCAGATACTGCATATAAGGACGAAGAGCTGTTCATCGCTTAATTTTAAATCTATTGAATTCAGTAATTGATTTGCCAGCTCCAGCAGTCTCTGGATGTGCCCCCTGCCATGCTCCACAGTTTCAGGAATATGGTCTCCAGTGGAAAGATGGCGCCATTTGGGAATACACTCTTGCAGCAGAATACTTTTATATCTCCCGCCAGATTCAGTGAATCTGTCGGTCAAAATTGCCCCTTTGCCAAATTCAGAAATATCCACCCCCTTTTTTTTATCATATTTTCTCCGGATTAATTCACCGATGCCATTTACAGTATACCCATTACCGACATTTATTAATCCCTCAAGTTTTGTTTTAGACAGCCCCTTAAAAAGAGTTTCTTTCTGCCCAAGAGACAAAACATCCCCAAGAAAAAACGGAAGCAGCATGCTGCGGCAGTCCCGCCATTCAAACAGGTCAAATGCCAAAGGGAGAGCTTCAAGAAAAACAATCTCTCTTGATGACTCATACCGATAGAAAATTTTCACATGATTTCCCAGTAAAATCCCCATGATGGTTATATAGGGTATCAGGCCTTTGTATCCCCCGGTAATATTGATAAAAATGTCCCCTTCATAATTCTCTGGAATCTTTTTTTGAATAAAATCAAACAACTCATCTTTCAGCAGTTCAAATTTACCTTTATCCTTGGGGACAAGATTTTCTAATTTCTCGGACTCGACTTCCCATATACTTTTAACTGGTTTTCTCAGATATGTATCCTTTTTAATCAGGGTTTTTACCATTTCAGCACAATCAGCATTGTCCAGAGCGTTTAAAAGATAGACAAGAACCTTTTTATTCTTGATTTCATCCTCACACTCTTTTATAAACAAATAAAGACTTGAAATTTCTGCACAATGCGGTTTTTCAAGTAAATCATTTTTAAGCTCACAATCCTGGATTATTTGGTTTTTAAAGCTCTCCAAAGCTGGATCATTAGATGCCTTCGTATTCCAGCGATTTTGTATATTGTCAGCCGAATTCCCTATTAAAGATGTGCCGACAGGTATAAAAATAATGATATCCGGTTTATCCATTTTTTCCCCCTTTCTCCTGCTTCCAGATTTTTATCTTATCAATCAGCCCTTTTTGAATGATATTCTCTTCTTGATCTGCTGTGCCGCCCTTACCAATATCATCTATACTGATATCAACAATTTTAGCCCCTAAGTATCCCCTGCTTCCATATCCCCCCCATGGAAGGATATTGAGTGCCAGCATCTGGCCTGCACGATAGATGAGCAGTTTCTGCCAAATTTCCACACAGTCAAGCGTGACAACAACTTCCATTTTCCCTCTGGACAAAGGGGCAAAATCAAATTTGTGCTTGTACATCACCTGCTGGGTAAATTCACACAGTTTATTATGGTCCTGTTTAAAGAGCGGATTTGAATTATCCTCTTCAAATTCCCAGGGGGATTCATTTACGGCCCAGGCTCCCTTTTTATGTCTGGCACCGAAAAAATTTAAAATTTCGAGTTCTTGACTTTCTCCTTCCTTACCCGGAGCGGGATCACATGGCACCATTTTACCAATCATGTCCCAGGAAAAACCTGCCCTGTCAAGATACGTTCTTAACAGCATTTCCATGACGGTCCGGATTCTACCTTTAACCGCAGTCCCATAATCCACATATTCATCTTTTAGTTCATCTCCAGCAAATTTAAATCTTTCTGCCTGGCTTTTGTCCGGTTCCCCCTTTTTGGGAAGCCCTGATGATCCTGCACTCAGGTGAAGCCCGTTTTCTATGTTAATTGTCAATCTCATTTTCCATTTATCTACGGATTTATCCGTAAGGGCTTCTATACTGAAACAGGAACCCCTGTTTTCATCCGTGCTGCCCAGATCTTTTTCAAGCTTGTCCCAGTCCCCCTGCCATTGATAACCGTGACCTTTAAGAATCCATGCCTTGAGATCTTTTTTATCTTCAGCACTTAAATCATAATAGCGCCATGCAAGCCGTGCCGCTTTAAAAACTCCCTGACCTGCCGTCTCCTTCGCACCCAACTGGTATTCTGATGACAGGAATTCAATCAAATGATGCTTGAATAATTCCATGTCATCCTTATCAATAAAATCGCATCTGCAGGAAAAACAAAACTGGGTCCCCTTTGGAATCACTTCTTCCTGAAAAAAATGGTCTTTCTTGCCTGTTAACGTGCTGCGCATAATTGAATTATTGTCCCTTATTTCCACCGGCCATTTCAGCCGTTCCTGCTGAGCAAAAATAGGGTAGGCATCGTCCATAATCAGGTCTGATGGACCGGGTTCACCACCAGGGTTCTCCTTCCTGTATCCTTTGAACCATTTTATTTTCAACTCATCACCAAGCAGGGCACCGAATCTGCCTGCCAGGGTGCTGCCGGGCATGAACGGAATATTGGTGCCGACGTCCCTTAATACCGGCCGGTCAACAAAAGGGCTGAATATCTCGCCGGATCCGATGTGCATAGGTGACTTAAGTTCAAGCAAGGTAAAACAGCATAAACGTTGATGATACATCATTGCACACTCCAAATTTTTAATTTATCATAAAAATCATGCCCCAGTAGTCCAGAATCCCGTGTATTGCCTGAATCCTTTCCCCGTCTGCAAAAAGCATCCATTTCAAAACAGGCCTTGATTAAAGCCGCCTGGTATTCCCTCGTTAAATTTTCATCAGAAAATCTGAAAAATTCCTCAGCAAGCTGCATAAAAAAAATTTCCCATGTTTTCTCATTTTTTTCCCCTTTAAAAAAAGTACATTTATTTGTTAAGAAATCTTTAATTTCCAAGGGCCTTTTTCTCATTATTTCAGACCTGAGAAGAGCCCAGAAGCGCTTTTGCTTAATGTTTTTATTGCGGTTTTCAACAAAAAGTGTTTTAAATTCCTTGCTTTTTCTGAAAAATTCTTTTAGCTCTTCAAGTTTCTTATTCATGATCCACCTGTTGCAATTTATGTATTTTCCAGTTTATTCTGAATCGGCCGAATCCATCTTTACAACTCTTTCCTGCGCCGGTCAGAGATTTTTCCCATATTTTTCTTGTTTTTCCTTCATCGGACAATTCGCCTGGATCATATTCAAAAAGGCCGCATGATCCTGCTTTTAAAACCTGTTCAGAAGGCAGTTTCCTGTTATTGACGACATCATATCCATATGAAAAATCCCTTGCGCAAAAACACTTTATCTTTTTTAGCTGCCCGAAAGGCAACTCCTTTTTGATCATCCGGGCATTTAAAGGATAACAGCTTCCTTCAACCGGTTTATAATCTGACATGGCAGTCCAGGTAAATTCACTCTTCTCATTTAACGATCTGTATTCAAACGGTAAAATGTCCTTATCCGTATCAATGCAACCCAGATCTTCAGCATATATTACAACCGGAACCCTCCGATGCCCCAGAAAAAAAATATGGAATGGATTCGAGGGGACAGGGAATATAAAATCGGGTATCATAAACTCATCATTAATCAGCTTTGAAAATATTTTATTGATCTTCTCATCTTCTTTAAAATTCAAAAGTCCTGAATAAAATCTTTTCTTGGGCCTTCTGATATTTGTAGCAGGAAGACTCTCCTCGGCAAACAGACTTTTTTCACCCACCCTTCCATAGTCTTCATGATGGTTTCGAAGATCAATGCGAAGCGGGGCAGCCGACTTCAAAAAAACTT
>JABIYQ010000049.1 GCA_018702715.1 Desulfobacula sp.
AGCAGTGATTCTTTAAACTCCGGTGAATATTCTGTTATCATGTAACCTCTCTATCGCCCTATCAAATTGTAAACTTTTTTGTTCAATTGAGGCGACAACTACCCTGACACATAGGGAATTCAACTTATCAATACATAAAAATCACAGCAACAGCTCACTTTCAATAAGCAAACCTCAGATTTTTCTTTAAGCACTAGTGTTTATAGATGGTATTATGAATGTCGAGTAATATTTAAAATTGAGCAAGCACTGCTAAAATAAATAATGGGGACCAGTTACGAATGATAGAGCCTAAGTTTAATCTGTAATTGCCATATATCGTAAAATTTCATGAACTACTATATGTGGTATGTGGTGCATTAAAAATTTCCCCCAGGGTTTTTAATTTTTTATGAAATACTCAGCTTTTTGTATGGTCAAGGTTTATTATCCCAGTGCTGATTATTGAAAATCCAGAATAGTAAAGAATATCAAAACAATACATCATTATTGTTCTGGTTAAAAAGAATCCGGGCCAACTCCAATAAAGCGGGATGGAATTTTGATTGATTTTATGATTCCCTTTCCCAATATAAGGAGATCCGAAGTAATTCCCATAATAAGATAGTTTTAAATTTTATTGAATTCTGTAAAAAAACTATACAATTTTCACCAGGAAACATAAGGTGATAAATAAAAAGCAATGGCAGGGGGAAAAATGATCGAGAAAGTTAATTATGAAAAATTTGAAAAAAAGATCAAGACCCTGAAAAATCGGATCAAAGAACTTAAGCTAAATCAAGGATCACTTAAAGAATCTGAAAAACGATATCGGACCTTATTGGACTTTGCACCCTATCCTGTTGCAACTTTTACACTGAAAGGTGAAATTTCATACCTGAACCCGGCATTTACCGAAGTTTTCGGGTGGACGTTAGAGGAAATGAAAAACGGGATAGCCTCTTTTGTTCCACCAGGACTTGCACCGGAAACATCAGAAAAGCTCAGAGAACTTTTTAAAGAAAGAATTGTTACCCGGTATGTAACAAAGCGCTTGTCAAAGGATGGCCGTATCCTGGACGTAATAGCGAGGGGAGCTGTTTTTTCAAAATCAGAAATGGGATTGGCCGGAGAGCTTGTTATATTCAGGGATATTACAAAAGAAACTAGGACAGCAAAAAGCAACGAAACCATGCTCAGGATTAGCATGGCACTTCCCCAATACCCCGACCTGGAAGATCTGCTGGATTACATCTCCAATGAAATCAAGCGCCTGCTCGACACTCAGGGGGCACTTGTCATCCTTCTGGATGAAGAGACAAAGGAGTTATTTTTTCCAGGTGCGGCAGATGATGATAAAATCACAAAAAGAAAACTGAAAAAAATCAGATTGCCCATGGACAGCATGGCATCCGGCAAGGTGATTAGAACAGGCAGGCCTGTGATTGTTAACGACAGCAATGAGGCTTCCGGGTTATATCCATTAAGAGATGAGAAGTTTGGATATACTTTTGATAACTATGTGCTGGTGCCTATTTACAGTAGCGAACGTATAATAGGTGTCTTGGCAGCATTTAATAAAATACAGGGCATTTTTGAGCAGTCGGATATGCAGCTTTTGGAAATGGTGGCCGGTACTGTGGGGTTGTCCATCGAAAATGCTCGCTTTTCAGATGAATTAAAACTATCATACAAGGATCTTGCAAGCCTTGACAGGGTAAAAACAAAGGCAATAAATCATCTTTCTCATGAATTGAAAACACCAGTTTCGGTATTTAGTGGAACATTGAATATCCTTGCAAAAAAATTAGGACAACTACCAGATGATACCTGGAAAAGATCTATTGCCAGGGCGCAAAGGAATGTTGAACGGATAAAACGGCTTCAGAATGAGATCAATGACATTATCCTGGAAAAAGACGGTGGGACAAATGAATTTATTCTATACCTTGTGGAACAATGTACTGATCTGCTTGAAAATGTCCTGGAAGAAAAAGCAGGTGATACACCGGTGATTGAAAGTATTAGAAAACGGATTAATAACATATTTGATATCAAAGAAACTGAACCAGAAGCTATACAGCTTGATAAATTTGTCAGTCAGTGCATTGAAGGATTGAAACCTGAATATAGCCATCGAAACCTGAATATAGATCAAAATTTGAAATCTACTCCGGAAATATTCATACCTGTTGTTCCATTGAAGAAGGTGATAAAAGGCCTGATCAAAAATGCTATTGAAAACACGCCGGATCAAGGCAGAATAGAAATAACGGTTTCTAAGGCTGAATCAGTTGTCAAGTTTGCTGTTAAAGATTTTGGTGTCGGAATAAAAAAAAATCAGCAGCAAAAAATTTTTAAAGGCTTTTTTACAACTCAGGAAACATCATCCTATTCTTCTAAAGAACCGTTTGATTTTAATGCCGGAGGAAGGGGGGGTGATCTTTTACGCATGAAAATATTTTCAAAACGCTATGACTTTGATATTGGAATCACATCTTCTAAGTGCAGGTTTCTTCTGGAAAAAGATGATATCTGTCCCGGAAAGATTGAAGCCTGTAGTTTCTGCAGAGATCATAATGATTGTTATCAATCAGGTGGGTCTGAATTTTCTATAATGTTCAAAACCATGTGATGAATATTTATATCAACATTGATTGTTGTTTCTCTTTTTTACAAATCGCCAAGATAGAAAAGAGTTGGCGATGTTTATCTATAAAGGATTGGAATTAAAATTTTAAGCCGGCTACTGGCAATCGTAAGACTCAGTTAAGACAAAACTTGGGCAATATCATATCTGGTATATGAAGTTTTTAACTTTAAGATTTTAATTCAATTGGCCCTGAAATGCAGCCTCAAGCCATTCTTTCAGATTAAAGTGTAATATATCAAATTTAATGCCTTGATCACACTCAAGAATAATTATCCAAAGGCTAACCGCCAGAAGACGCTCAAGATATCAATGATATCATTTGTAACCTTGATGAAATCCTGAAGTTATGACAGATCAAACTAAAGGGAATTGAGGAGAGGACTACTTGCAAGACAATCTCCATTTTTTAGGCGAATAAGTACTCCAGACTATCCCTGTTAGTTATCTTTTTTATTCAAAACAACCAACCCCAATATATAGTACCCCCGTATCTTTTGATCCCCAGGTGCAACAGTGAATTTTATTGGAAATTAGAGATTAATCAAAAGCCAATCTTCCATTGCGAAAAGTACATCATACACATAACTGACAGGCATCCCGAATCCAATTCCTTGACAACAATCCCCAAAAAACAATACATACAATAAAAACAGTTAGAAAAGGAACCTATCCTGAATAATTATAAATACGACAACAAACTATGAAATTCTACACAGCAGAGTATAGATATTCCGGAGATGATCGCGTTGATATTACGGTTAAAGGAAAAGACCAAATTGGTAAAATATTTGCCCCTTCCTGGAAAATGGTCAT